>JABDDX010000011.1 GCA_013287375.1 Bacteroidota bacterium
CATATTGCATATTGCCAAGGCTTAATGAAGTAACGCCTGGCTCTAACGAAATCACTTTCGAATCATTGTTTGAGAAGTTTCCACCTAAAGTAAGGCTTACATTGTCGGCTGTTTGTGGTATTACTCTGGCACTAATTTGCAATTCCTCACCTTTTGATTCAGTTTCACCAATATTGGTTAATGATGAGGTGTAACCAGTAGATGATGATGTACTAACAGAAACGGTTTGGTTACGGTCATGCTGATCATAATAACTTGCTGTCAAATTAATACGGTTATTAAACAAACCCAGTTCAGTACCTACTTCAAACTCTGTTGTTAACTCAGGTTTTAAGGTTGGGCTATACTGTTCAGTATTTAATCCGTAACCACCTGTAGTTCCATAAGGGAAACCGCTACCGGCTGAGTATGTATTGTTAATTTGGTAAGGGTCTATATTAATATTACCCACACGGCTTAATGAACCGTAAAGTTTAGCAAAACTTAAGATAGCGTTGTTTTTTAATGCTGTTATAGCATCAGTAGGCACAAACGAAAGTTTTACAGATGGGTAGTTAAATGAACGTTCTGCAGCTGAAAGCCTTGAATCATGCTCGTTTCTGAAAGTTCCGTCTAAAGTTAGATAACCTTTATAGCCAATGGTTAAATCACCATAATAAGAGATCTGGCGGATAGTATATTCACTTTCTGCAGAAGTTACTGTACCACCTGCTGAGTTAATATTATAAAAATTATTAATTAACAAATTGTTGGTTCCGGTAAATATCCCTTTTTGATGTTCTTCCCAAATAGAGTTACCTACTAACAAATTGGTTTGGAAATCATCAAAAAATTTATGGTGGAAGTTTAATAACGCATCCCCTTGTATCCTGGCATAGCCCGGAAAATTATCAGTACCATCACCATATTGTGTATAATCATATACAGAGCCTGGTGATTTACCTGTGGTTGCAAAACCTGATGCAACGTTACCAGCACTGTAATAATCATCTATTGCATACTGTGAAAAATCTGCTTCTGCCTTTGTAAAACGTTCCTGCTCAACACCATAGTTATCAGAAATACGGTAGCTCGCATCTAACCATTTAGTTGGAGACAATTTTAAGTTAACAGTTGATAATAATACGTCGCGGCTAATATTACGGCGGGCATTATCAATGATCCAGTAAGGGTTGATCGCGTAAGCATCAGGAAAGTTATTTACGTTACCCTGATCAGAGTTAGGATCTTTGTAAGAAGATAAATTGTAAAATGCAGGCAATTGCAAAATAGAAGCGTACAAATCATTGTCAGCTGCTGTAGTTACAAAACTTCCTACTATACCAAACGGGTTATTGTTATTAATATAAGTACTAATATTAGTTTTAGTATAGCCTAATGAATAATCTACTGAGAATATACCGAATGTTCTATGTCCTCTTACGCTAAACGCGTTTTTGATATTTTTATCCCCAGGTACAATTGTAGTTCTTATTGCATTCTGTGCTGATAAGAAGAATGAATTATTAGCATCACCCTGTTGTATAGAGATATCGTTTTGCTCAGTTATACCTGTTTTGAAAAACTGCTTAACCGGGCTTTCTTTGGCTGCTGAATATGGAACCATTACTTGTGTACCATTTGCGCTATCAAGCGGAGCACCAAGCGGTACTAATGCGCCATTATAAGCAGGTCCGTATTCCTGATTTTCATAAGGAACATACTCTGATGCGCCAGTGATAGGGTTAGTATAGGCTGCTTCACTACCATAAGGGCCATAAGTGGTTTGCAATTTTGGATAAAAAGAAACCTTTTCAAGCTGGAATGAATTATTGTAGGTAATTACAGGCTTGCCATCAGCTGAACCTCTTTTGGTAGTGATAACAATAGCACCGTTAGATGCCTCAGAACCATATAAAGCCGCAGAACCTGCACCTTTTAATATAGTAACATCGGCAATATCATTCGGGTTAATGTTTGACAAAGAACCGCCCGGGATTGGAACACCGTCCAATACGATAAGCGCGTTGTTGTTACCCTCCAGTGATCTGTTACCACGTAATTGAACAGCAATTTGCGGATCGATGCCATTATCAAGTGAATAAACAGCCAAACCTGACACTTTACCTGTTAAACCATTTGCAACGTTAGTTACATTGGTTTCAGTAAGGTCTTTAGCTGATATTCTTGCAGTAGCATAGCCCAATTCTTTTTCAGAATGTCTTATGCCCAATGCACCTGTAACAACAACCTCACCCAATTGGCCGCTTGCTGTTTGCAATGTCACATTTACAGCACCACCTTTAACAGATTGTTGTTGAGGGGTGTAACCAATAAATGAGAATACTAATGTTGCGCCGCTCGGCACATTCGATAAGGTGTATTTACCAGCACTGTTGGTTTGAGTACCATTGGAAGTGCCTTTTACCTTTACTGTTACTCCCGGAATGGGTAGGCCGTCATCTTTGGCCGTAACCGTACCAGTAACTGTACGGTTTTGTGCGAATACCTGTGTAATGCTTAACATCAGGAAACACAAACTTACTAGTAGAAGTTTTTTCATTTTGTTAATAATAAGATCAGTTAATAGTTAATTAATTATAAAAGTAATGTTAGATTTTCAAATAGTCAAGTAAAAAGTCATTTTTTTTAAAACAAATGCACTTTTAAAAAAAAAGATTAAAATATTTAGTACTATGTATTGCATAATACATTATAAAACATATATCTTTGCTTTATGATTGTTGAAAACACACAAACCCAAATGCGGAAAGGCATACTTGAATATTGTATCCTTTCCATCATAGCTAAGGGCGAAACATATGCCTCAGACATAATTGCTGAGCTAAAAAAAGCCCAACTGCTTGTAGTTGAGGGCACTCTGTACCCTTTACTAACCCGTTTAAAAAATAATGGCCTGCTTACTTATAACTGGGTCGAATCCACATCTGGCCCACCGCGCAAGTATTATGTACTGGCTGACGAAGGCCGTGTAGTACTTGAGCAACTGGATAAAACCTGGAAAGAGCTTGAGTTTGCTGTTCATATAGCAATAGGCGATAGGATTCCGCCGGCAACTGAACAACCCACTGCTGAATAATCATTAGCCATTAAAACATTACTAATCCGCTTAAATTAAATATCATGAACAAAACTATTATCATAAATATAAATGGCATTGTCTTTCATATTGAGGAAGATGCCTACGAAATATTGAAGAATTACATGACGGATGTAAAACGTCATTTCTCCAACTCGGCAGATAGCCTTGAAATAACCACGGATATTGAAAACCGCGTAGCCGAAATGTTTAACGAGCTTTTAGCTACCGAAAACAAACAGGTTATTGTTGAACAGGACGTACATGCCGTTATTGAACAAATGGGCAGGGTAGAAGATTTTGAAAACCTGGAGGACGAAACGGCGTCTGCAAATACACAATATACTTATGATACAGGTACACGTAGATTATTCAGAGACCCGGATGATCATTTGGTTAGCGGCGTATGCGCCGGTATAGCCAATTATTTTGACATACAACCACTTTGGATAAGACTGGCATTCGCACTATCGTTTTTCTTTGCCGGATCAGGCTTACTATTATATATAATACTATGGATAGTAATACCCCAGGCCTCCACTCGTGCCGACCGTATGGCAATGAAGGGTCAGAAACTAAATTTACAGGGCTTTAAAGATAATTTGGAAGAGGAATTAAGTTCGGTACGTAACCATTTAAATAACCTGCACCAGGAAGCTCGCCCGGCAATATATAAGATGCGCGATTTTATTGGCGACCTGCTATTACACCTGCATTTATTTTTTATGGGCGCCGGAAAGATCATCATAAAGATTATTGGCTTTGCTGTATTGCTTGCCTGTTTCGGGTTGGCTATCTTTTTAGTTGTTTTATTAATAATGGTTATGGGCTTCCATGTAACGCCTCATGGTGAACCTATGTGGAATATAATAGGCAATGAGCATAATGATGCTATTTATATAGCTGCCTTTATTACTGCTTTTTTACCGGTAGTTACTATCATATTAGCCATAATTTCTGCATTATTTAATACAAGGCCTATAGGCAGGTCTGTTATTACCACTTTGGTGGTTGTGTGGGTATTTTCGATTGTTGTGTTAGTTTATTCGGCAATACATATTGCTCGTAATTTCAGATCATCAGGTACAATTAGCCAAACCATCGACCTAAAAGCTACACCTGATAATGTTTATTACTTAAAGTTGAATGATATTATGCATTTATCGCATGAAGATAGCTTACGGCTTAATGCTGATGGCCATTTTAAAAACGTGACCATTAAAAATGATGACGAGAACGACGATGAGTCGAATAGTATAAGCATAAACATTGTAAAGGCCGATGTAAACCACCCGGTGTTAATAGAAACCACAATAGCACATGGTTATGATGAAACTGATGCGCTAATAAACGCCCGTAACGTCAATTACGTGTTTTTACAACAGGATTCGGTTATTAAATTTGATGAAAAGCTTACCAGAAATGCCAATACCCCATGGCGTTATGAGCATATGGATATAACATTGCAAATCCCGTTAAACGCAAAAGTTGTTATCGACCAAGAATTGAACAACCGTATTAATATGGATGGAATAAACGTTGGTGATTGCAACAACACCAACAAACGGGATAATGCGACATCAGCAACCTTTATAATGATGGATAATGGCTTGCAATGTAAAATTGATACCGTGGTAACCGTTAAAACGAAATCCCAAATTGACTCGGCACGCCGTGTGGAGAATGCAAAAACTATTGCAAGATTACAAGCCCAGGTTGACTCTGCCCGTATTGTTGACAGTCTGCAAAAAAAGAAATAATGAAAAACAGATTAACACATATAGGCCCATTAGTAATAATTGGGCTTATGTGTTTATTAATTGCCTATACTATATACTTTAAAAGTATTAAAGCTGGGCATTCATTTAAAAGCTCCACAATATCTACCCAAAATGCGGCTCACCTGTCCTTTTTTGCCTATGTAGTAGAAAACTCATTGGGTTATTAAACTTTTTGCAAATAATATGTAACGTTGTTCCACTTTTTGCATCTTATATATAGGAACAACGTACTATAATAATTACCGGGTAAATACCCCTTCCCTGATTTACTGGACAATCAAAAAAAGATAATAAAAAATCTAAGGGGAATGGTATTGCCAAATTTTACTTAAAATGAAAACACATCTACTTAAAATATTAACTATAATACTGTGCGTCGGTTGTTTAAATACAGCCTTCGCGCAAAGCATCACCCCTGCTAAAATAAAAGGTGTGCTGAATGATACACAAAGCAAACCGGTAGATTACGCATCAGTAAGTTTGCTAAACGCAAAGGATTCAACTACCGTAATAGGCACATTAAGTACTGAAGCAGGTGAATATCACTTCGATAATATCAAAAATGGCACTTATATAGTTAAAGCTACGGTGGTTGGGTATGAAAACGCGTCAAGCCAAGCCTTTACGGTAAGCGATTCTTCAAAAACCATACTGGTGCCAGTTTTAAAAATGAAGACCAGCAACCGCAATTTGAATACCGTTGTTATCACCGCGACAAAACCAACAATTGAGCACCTGGCTGATAAAACAGTAATAAATGTAGCCGGCAGTGTATTAGCAACCGGCAATACTGCAATGGATATATTAGAACGGGCACCCGGTGTAACCGTTGACAAGGACGATAACATCAGCCTGAAAGGTAAACAAGGTGTAACTGTTATGATAAATGACAAGCTAACTTACCTGTCAGCCGCACAGTTGGCTACGCTTTTACGCTCAACAGATGGTGGCACTATCCAATCTATCGAACTTATCACCAATCCATCAGCAAAATATGATGCGGCCGGAAACTCAGGCATCATTAATATCAAACTAAAGAAAAATAAAATGAGCGGCACCAATGGCTCAGTTTCTGTAACCGGCGGCCTTGGCACTTATGCAAAAAGCAGCGAGACGTTCAGTATAAATCATAAAGAAGGCAATTTGAATGTGTTTGGCAACTTTAGTCGTGGCGATATACCTACTGCGAGGATAATAGACATCAACCGCACGGTTACCGACAGTGCCGGTAAACCAACCTATTTTAAACAGTCAACATTTATGCCACAGATAAATCATTACAACAATTACAGTTTCGGTGCTGATTATGATTCATCGCCCAAAAACACATTTGGGTTCGCGGTAAACGGCTATTTTAACCAGGATGATCAGGGCAATACCAATAACACCAATATATCATCAAGGCCAACCGGTGCCCCTGATTCATCTCAGAAAACACTTTCACAGATAAATCAATCTTACAAAAACTATACTATTGATTTAAACGACACTTATAAGATTGACACCTTAGGGCAGGAACTATCCTTTGATGTTGATTATTCAAAATTCAACAACAATAGCAACGCGAACTATAACACCTTTTTTTCGAACCCAACAGAACTTCCGCTTTATTTGCGACAGATAACACCATCAACAATTGATATACGGGTTGCCAAGGTTGATTACACCAAAAATTTAACCAAATCATTAAAACTGGAAGTTGGCGGTAAATACAGCGATGTAAAAACGGATAACGACCTGAACGCTACTACAAAAACTGATAGTGGATACGTGAATGACGCTGCGCTAAGCAATCGCTTTATTTATGATGAGAAAATAAGCGCTGGTTATGTAAACTTTACTAAAACTTATAAAAACACTTCGATAGAAGTTGGCTTAAGGGGAGAATATACGCAATCAAAGGGTGATCTGGTAACTCAGGATAGTGTAGATCAGCGTAAATATTTCAACTTATTCCCAAGTGCTTTTTTACACCACACTTTTAATGATAAGAACGAGGTTAACTTATCATACAGTCGCCGCATTGACAGGCCTGATTATTCTGACCTGAACCCTTTTCTTTATTACCTCGATCAATATACTTATTCACAAGGCAACCCCTTTTTAAGACCGCAGTATACCAATAATTTTGAGCTGAATTACACCTATAACAAAAGCTACAATTTAAGCCTGAGTTACAGCCACACCATGGATGCAATACAACAGATCATCCTTACGAACGACGCAACAAAGGCATCTTACCAAACAAATCTTAACATAAGCTCGCAGGACGCCTACAATGCCAGCATAAGCATACCCGTAACCGTAACCAAATGGTGGTCGATTAATTTTGACGCGACTACATTTTACCTAAAATTCAGATCAGACACCCTATCGGGCGGCATGCTTAACCGCGGTAAAGTAGCCTATGTAGCTAAAGCAAACCAAACATTTACATTTGCGGGCTTTAAGGCAGAGTTGTTTGCCAATTACCAATCACCTTTAACCTATGGCCTTTATGATATACAAGCACGTTATAATGTGGATGCCGGTATCAGCCATTCATTTGATAATAAAAAACTGAACATCAAATTTTCAGTAAGCGATATATTCAACACACAACGCAATAACCTGGATATAAATTACCAAAGCGATGATTTGCAGATAAGGCAGAAAAGCGAAAGCCGCATAGCACGTTTATCACTTACATATAACTTTGGTAATAGTTCAATCAAAAAACGCGAACACCAAAACGCCATGGGAGAAGAAGGCTCAAGAGCAGGTAGTCAGTAAAGTCATGAACCATGATTCGCAGGATTTAGGGATTAGCTTGATGAATTAAAATCATGATAATCTTTAAATCCTGCGAATCATGGTTCAATTATTTTTTCGCATTTTTGTAAGGATGACACCTATACAGGCCCTGCAAAAATATTTTGGTTACAGCGAGTTCAGGCACCAGCAGGCGGCCATTATTCAGCATGTATTAGATAATAAGGATGTACTGGCGTTGATGCCTACCGGCGGAGGTAAGTCATTATGTTATCAATTGCCTGCGGTGTTGCTGGATGGGTTAACCATTGTCATCTCCCCATTGATCGCCTTGATGAAAGATCAGGTTGATGCCTTGAATGTGAATGGCATCCCCGCGGCTTTCCTAAACTCGGCACAAAACCCGGATGAGCAATCCCGGTTAATGGTTCGACTTAAAAACAATGAGATCAAGTTACTTTATCTTGCGCCTGAACGTTTGTTTGGCTCGGAGAACAAGCTTGTTGAGTTTTTAAAATCATTACCTGTATCGCTTATCGCTATTGATGAAGCGCATTGTATCTCCCATTGGGGCCATGATTTCAGGCCGGAATATTTAATGCTGGCCGGGTTAAAGGATTATTTCCCCAACATCCCGGTAATTGCTTTAACCGCTACTGCCGATAAACTCACCCAAAAAGACATCCTTGAGAAATTAAATCTTAAGAATCCCGCCATATTCATATCCTCCTTTAACCGGGAAAATATAACTTATACCGTTTCACCCAAAAGAGACAGCTTTAACCAGCTACTCGATTTTTTAGAGGAAAGGAAAGATGAATCAGGCATTATATATTGCCTTTCCCGTAAATCAACTGAATCATTAGCCGCCAATTTAAAGGACGAAGGTTTTTCTGCCGAGGCTTATCATGCAGGCTTGGATAATATTACCAAAGCCCGTAACCAGGAAGCTTTTTTGCGGGATGATGTAAAGATCATAGTAGCTACCATTGCATTTGGTATGGGTATTAATAAATCCAACGTACGTTATGTGGTGCATATGGATATGCCCAAGAATATTGAAGGCTATTATCAGGAAACAGGCCGCGCCGGGCGGGATGGTTTAGCATCTGATGCGATATTGTTTTATTCGCCGGGCGATGCCATGAAGCTGAAAGGCTTCGCTATGGTGGACGATAACCCCGAGCAAAGCAAGATCATGCTGAAAAAGCTGGACGATATGGTTAGGTATTGCCAATTGCAAACCTGCAGGCGCCAGTTTCTATTGAAATATTTTGATGAGGAATCGTCCGAAACCTGCGGAAGCTGTGATGTATGCTTAACCGAATTTAAACGTTTTGATGGTACACTCATCGCCCAAAAGGCGCTTTCGGCAGTTTATCGTTTAAAAGAAAGATTCGGCAGTACTTATGTAATTGATTTTCTGCGTGGATCAAAAAGCGAAAAGATCCGCGAAGAACATAAACAGCTTAAAACTTACGGCGTAGGTGCTGACATAAGCAAACCAGATTGGCAGCGCTACCTGCGCGAACTAACCACCATGGGTTATTTACAGGTTGATGGTGGCGAGTACCCAATACTAAAACTAACTGCACAGAGTGAAGCCGTTTTAAAAGGCAGCCAGACTGTTGAATTTATTGAATCAGAAATTGTAGAAGAGAAACACTCTTTTGCTGAATTGCCATTTGAAGCTGAGTTATTGAATGAATTAAAGGTTGTTCGCCGAAATATTGCTATTAATGAAAATGTACCGGCTTATGTGATACAGTCGGATGCTACATTGATGGAGATCGCTACCTATCTGCCGCAAAGTTTGGATGAGTTGCGGATGATCTCGGGTTTTGGTGATATTAAGCTGGCCAGATACGGCCGTGAGTTTTTAGCACCGGTTAAAAGCTTTTGTGAGCGCAAAGGACTGAACTCTAAAATCACCCAAAAGAAACAAAAACGTGAGCGCAAGGCGAAACCACCACGGGGTGAAAAGCCTAACGATACACGTAAGGAGACGTTAAATTTATATCAGTCTGGTAAAAGTATTGTGGAAATTGCTCAGTTACGTAAACTCTCACCCATGACTATTGAAGGGCATCTGACTTATTTTGTGCAGTCGGGCGAGATTGATGTATCAAACTTTGTGAGCCGCGAAAAGTTATTGGTAATACAGGATGCGGTTGAGGGATATGGCGATGAAAAACTATCGCCCCTAAAAGAAATATTAGGCGATAATTATAGTTATACCGAAATTAAGGCAACCATCAGTTGGATGAAAGGACAGATGGAGGCTTCTTAAATGTCATTGCGAGGAACTAAGCAATCGCACATATGCATGCTTCGCGATTGCTTCGTTCCTCGCGATGACAAGTTTTAGAGTTTATATATAATACGAATGAATACCAAAGACATATATCAACTATTCACACAACACCCGGTTATCAGCACCGATACCCGCAAAATTGCTGCGGGTAGTCTATTCTTTGCTTTAAAAGGCGATAAGTTTGATGCCAATACCTTTGCAGAACAAGCCATAGCAGCAGGCGCGGCATATGCGATTATTGATAACCCCGCCTATCAGCTTGGCGATAAATATATTTTGGTTGCGGATGTGTTAACCGCCTTACAGGATTTGGCGCGTTATCACCGCAAACAATTAAGCATCCCGGTTATCGGGCTTACCGGCACTAACGGCAAAACCACTACTAAAGAGTTAATAAACGCCGTTCTCTCCCAAAAATTCAAAACATTGGCTACGCAGGGAAACCTGAACAACCACATCGGCGTACCGCTTACTATTTTAAGCATAGACAGAACGCATGAGATCGCTGTTATTGAAATGGGTGCTAATCATCAAAAAGAAATAGCACTATTAAGCAGCATAGCCCAACCATCGCACGGCTTGATCACCAATATTGGCAAAGCGCATTTGGAAGGTTTTGGTGGCGTTGAGGGGATAAAAAAAGGCAAGGGCGAGCTGTATGATTTTTTGAAAGCTGATGATGGCGTAGCTTTTGTAAATGGCGATGACCCGGTATTAATGGATATGCAAAAATCGCGTCCATTAAGTAAGGTTGTTTTATATGGCACCTCTAATAAAGATAATTCAGTAATAGGCAAATTGACCGAGAACTCCCCACTACTGGCTTTAGAGTGGACAAATAGGCTATCCGACGAAAGCTACCCGGTTAAAACCCAATTAACGGGTGCTTATAATTTGGATAATATTTTGGCTGCCATTTGTATCGGCGTTTATTTTGAACTGGCGGCAGATGAAATTAACGCAGGCATTACCGGTTATCAACCACAAAACAATCGCTCCCAAATAAAACAGACTGAAACCAATACGCTTATCTGCGATTACTACAATGCCAACCCAAGCAGCATGCAAGTAGCCATTGAAAACATTGGCAAATTACAAACCGATAAGAAAGTGCTTATTTTGGGTGATATGTTTGAGCTGGGCGATGAGTCACCTGCTGAACATGCCGCAATAATTAAAAAAGCATTGGATACCGATGTTGACGAGCGAATCTTTATTGGGCACGACTTTGTTAAGCAAGGATCAGGCATCAAGAACCAAAAATCAGGAGTTAAGTTTTATAACACTGCGGAAGAGGCTATTGAAGCATTAAAAGAGCATCCTATCAGAAACTCAACTATACTAATCAAAGGATCGAGAGGTATGGCGTTGGAAAGATTAGTAGACTTATTCTAACTCCTATTCTTCTATACCTTTGTCATTCTGAGTGGAGCGAAGAATCTGTAAAGTAGTTTACACCGTACAGATTCTTCGTTGCAGTATGACAAGAAAACAAAATATATCACATGGCCATACTAAAATCGCTTTTCATCTTCATCCTTGCCGGTTTATGCGAAATTGGCGGCGGCTATCTCATCTGGCAATGCCTTAAGGAAGACAGACCCTGGTGGTATGGCATAGCGGGAGGAGCGATATTAGCGCTTTATGGTATAGTAGCTACCTGGCAAACCAATAATTTCGGACGGGTATATGCTACATACGGCGGTATATTCATCGTAATGGCACTCATTTGGGCATGGAAGGTGGACAACTTTAAACCAGATAAATACGACATTATTGGAGCCGCAATAGCCTTAATTGGTGTCTGTGTCATTATTTATACACCGCGCAAATAATTGCTATTTCAGTTTCTCATTATTCTTGTGCCTGTCGGCATCACGGATGCTTTTCTTTTGCATGTTTTTTTCCAAAGCATCCGTTAGGTCGATTCCAGTTTGGTTAGCCAGGCATATCAGCACAAAAAGCACATCAGCCATCTCATCAGCTAAATTTACTTCGGTATCAGATTTTTTGAAGGATTGCTCGCCATATTGCCGCGACATAATGCGGGCTACCTCGCCTACTTCTTCCATCAAAATAGCGGTATTGGTTAGCTCGTTAAAATACCTGATGCCCATTGTTTTTATCCAGTTATCTACCAGTTGCTGCGCTTCTTTTATTTCCATATTAACACTAATGTCACTAATTGTTTCGAATTACACGAATGCACTTCAATTAGAAAATCACTCGTTGATATTCTAATTTTGGAGCTCCAAAATTTATTACCATTCCTAATCGTAAACCCGATGCTTTAAGATAATTAAGGGTTTGTTTAATATATGGATCGCCAATATAACCACCCGTTTTTATTTCAAGTATTATAGTATCGTAAACAACAAAATCAGCGATAAAATAATGTTTAAGCTTTTGTTCTTTATAGGTTATGGTATATGGTTTTTCTTTTACGAATGGAATATTTAATTTACTCAGTTCAAATTCAAGAGCATCTTTGTAAACAGCTTCTTTAAATCCATGCCCTAATATGTTATGAACTTCAAAACAAGCACCAATAATTTTATAAGACTCTTCCTTAAATAATATGTCAACCATTAAATATTGTAATTATTTGTAAACCGAATTGAATTACACAAACATTCATATTCGTGTAATTCGCACTTATTCGCGATTCTTCGTGTCTATTATGATAGTGACAGGCCCATCGTTCATCAAACTAATCTTCATATCCGCACCGAATATACCGGTTGCTATCTTTTTACCGGTCAAGGTTGTAAGTGTTTTTATCATTTGCTCATACATCGGTATGGCTTTATCCGGCTTTGCCGCTTTGATGAATGATGGCCGGTTCCCCTTTTTAGTTTGCGCGAAAAGCGTGAATTGAGAGATCAATAAAATATTACCATCAATATCCGCCAAAGCTTTATTCATTAAGCCATTTTCATCACCAAATACACGCAAGCCTACAATTTTCTGAGCTAGCCATTGCAGATCTTCGTCGGTATCTGCATCCTCAATCCCCAATAAAACCACAAAGCCTTGATCTATTTTCCCGGTTGACTCTCCTTCAACCGTGCAACTTGCCTCTGTAACCCGTTGTATTACTGCCCGCATAAAAATTATAAATAAACACTAATTAATGCTAATTAAATCGAATTGCACGAATACTACGTGAAAAATCGTCTAAATCAATTCAATTCGTGAAATTCAAAATATTTAGTGAAATTCGTGGCTTTCATCAATATAGATATAATGACTGCTAAAAGAGGTTTCACCACTACATTACTACACTCCGATCGTTTAGGCAAACCCGAGCATGGCGCTTTACACAAACCCATCCACACCTCGGTTACTTTTGGTTATGATGATGTGCAGGACCTAGTGGATGTTTTCCAGAATAAAACAAAGGGCTATGCCTATTCAAGACAGGGAAACCCAACCGTTACCGCTTTAGAACATAAAGTTACCCAGATGGAAAAGGGCATGGCCACCATCGCTTTTTCAACCGGGATGGCCGCCATTGCAGCTACTATTACAGCATTAATCCGCAAAACAGACCACATTGTTGCCAGCTCATACCTGTTTGGTAACTCGCGCAGTATATTCTCCACTTTTATGGAGATGGGATTAGATTTTACTTTTGTTGATCCAACTTCTGTTGATAATGTGCGCGCAGCGTTAAAAGAAAACACCCGCATGGTTTTCCTGGAAACCATCGCCAACCCAGCAACACAAGTTGCCGATTTAGTAAACATTGGTGATTTATGCGAGGAAAAAGGCATTTTATATGTAGTTGATAATACCATGACAACGCCTTATCTATTCAATCCTGTTGATGTAAAGGCTACTCATGTGATAAACTCCTTAACCAAATATATTGGCGGCCATGGCGATGCTTTGGGTGGTAGTGTTACCGATACCGGCAGATACAGTTTCGAGAATTATTCAAACATCTACGATGTATATAAAAAAGGCGACCCAAAATCGTGGGGTATCGCCCAAATAAGAAAAAAAGGTTTGCGTGATGCCGGCGGCACCTTAGCTCCTGAAGCCGCACATACTATTTCTATAGGTACAGAAACGTTGGCTCTTCGCATGGAGCGCCAAAGCAATAACGCCCAAACCCTTGCAGACTTTTTCGAGGCACATCCGCTAATTAAGAAAGTATTTTATCCTGGCATAAAATCCCATCCTCAACATGCTTTAGCTACCGAATTGTTTGATAAATACGGCAGCTTAATGAGTATTGAACTGGATGAAAGCGTAGATTGCTTTGCCTTTTTAAATAAACTGCAGTTGGTTGTAAAATCAAGTAATTTAGGAGATACGCGTACCCTGGCTATCCCGGTTGCCCAAACCATATTTAACGAATTAGGCCCTGAACGTCGCGCAGAAATGGGTATTTCTGATTTCATGATCCGTTTTTCGATAGGGATTGAGGATATTGAGGATCTATTGGCGGATTTTAAAGCGGCTTTGGAGAAATAGCTATTTCCCTTTTGTCATTCTGAACGCAGTGAAGGATCTGTAAAATAGTTTACACCTGTACAGATACTTCGTTCTTCAGCATGACAATTTTTATTTTTAATCAGGATTCAGTTGCTGCCCGTGTTGGTGTTGTCACCAACACGTTTATTACGCTTCGGGATATTTGTTGGTGACAACACCAACAAAGGCGAAAATCTTCTACGTTTTTATAATCCGCTTTGCTTGGCGAAGAAGATTTCTCCTTGTACCTCGTCGAAATGACAAAGGGGATTAAGCCCTCGTGTCATTCCCATGATAGATACTCAAGTAACTATCATAGCGGGATAATTCGATCTCACCATTTTCTAAGGCTTCCAGCACAGCGCAGCCGGGTTCGTTTATATGGCGGCAATTACTGAAACGACAATCATGCATACGCTGGCGCATTTCGGGGAAGAAATGACTGAGTTCCTGTTTTTCTATATCGATAACGCCTAATTCGCGTATGCCGGGGGTATCAATTATAAATCCGCCTTGCGGTAATTCAAACGCTTCGGCAAAGGTGGTGGTATGCATACCTTTTTCGCTCCAGTCGGATATTTGATGGGTACGCAGATCCAGATCGGGCAATAAACGGTTTATCAAACTTGATTTACCAACACCGGAATGACCGGAGAATAAAGTCACCTTATCCTTCAATAATTCCTGAACAATTTCAATATTGGTACGCTCCAAAGCTGATACCTCAAAGCAGGGGTAACCTATCTTTTCGTAAACATCTTTATAATAAGCCAAAACCTCTAAGCCTTCATCACTAAATAGATCGAGTTTGTTAAATATAAGTCGGGCAGGTATATCATAAGCTTCGGCAGTCACCAAAAAGCGGTCAATAAAACCTAAAGACGTGCGTGGCGAAGCTAAAGTAACTACAAGCAAAGCCTGATCAAGGTTGGCGGCAATGATTTGCGCCTGCTTACTCAGGTTGATGGATTTGCGGATAATATAATTTTTACGCTGATGCAGGTTGGTGATAACGCCGGTTTCCTGCTCGGGTTCCATTTCAAAATCAACTACATCACCAACAGCAATAGGGTTGGTGGTAACAATACCTTTTGTACGAAATTTGCCTTTTATACGACAATCAATTTTTTCGCCCTCATCGGTTTGTACCTGGTACCAGCTTCCTGTTGATTTAGTAATTAATCCCTTCATTCTCGGCAGCAAAGGTAGGAAATTAGCGAGGGCACTAAAAAATAAAACACAATACTCTTGCTATTTTAAAAATTAACTGCTTAATTTACGGCGTGTAACAAATACACCTTAAACAATGATACATAACGGCACCATTATTACAACAATTATTACCATCGGAATAAAACACGGAGGAAGATAATCGTATGGTGTAAAAACATAAAATAACCAAATGAAAGCCTTCCTCCGAAAAGAGGAAGGCTTTTTGTTTTTAGATACATATTAAATGAAAATTTTAAAATTTGGCGGTACTTCCGTAGGATCTATACAAAGCATCCAAACCTTATTAAACATTTTAAAAAATGAATCAGCTGGCGAAAGTCCCGTTGTTGTGCTTTCGGCCATGAGCGGGGTAACTAACTTGCTGGTATCAATGGCAGAAGATGCAGCGATCGGGAAAGATTTCACCGCTGGATTGGCTGAGCTGGAACGCCGCCATTTTGATGTGGTGAAAAGCTTGTTGAACATTCAAAACCAAAACCCGGCATTTACCCGCCTTAAAATAAACTTTAACCAGTTAGAAGAATTGCTTCAAGGTGTTTTAGCTTTACGCGAACTCACCCCAAAAACTCGCGATATGGTGTTGAGCTTTGGCGAACGCTGCTCTACTTTAATGATCAGCAAAATAGCTGCGCAGTACTTCCCTGCTATTTTTGTTGATGCATCTGAAATTATCAAAACCGATAGCGCTTTCGGCAATGCCAAAGTAAATATGGAGTTAACCGAGCAACTTATTCGTGGTTTTTACAGTGAGAATAGCGGCAAAATGCTTTTCGTTACCGGCTTTATTGCCAGCAATGATGCCGGACAGATTACTACTTTAGGTCGCGGTGGCAGCGATTACACTGCCGCGATATTGGGCTCAGCTTTAAATTCCGAAGAAATACAAATCTGGACTGATGTTAATGGCATGATGACTGCCGACCCGCGTTTGGTGAAAAAGGCATTCTCCTTACCGGAATTGACTTATACCGAGGCAATGGAGTTATCCTACTTTGGTGCAAAAGTGATCTACCCACCAACCATGATTCCGGCCTTTTTAAAGAAGATCCCAATCGTTATTAAAAACACTTTCGAGCCGCAGTTTGAAGGAACCGTTATCCGCCATGATTGTAAAGCATCTAACCTGCCAATCAAAGGCATATCTACCATCAACAATATCAGCATACTAAATTTAGAAGGTAGTGGTATGGTAGGCAAATCCGGCTTTAGCGGTCGATTATTTTCTTTGTTGGCTCGTGAGCAGATCAATATCATATTGATCACTCAATCCTCATCTGAACATAGCATTACTTTCGCCGTACAACCGGCCGATGCTGAAAGAGCAAAAGCGCTGATAGAACAGGAATTTGAGTTAGAATTATTGGCCAACAAACTTGAAAGCCCCGAAATAGAAGCCAACCTGGCTGTATTAGCCGTAGTAGGCGAAAATATGAAGCAAACTCCGGGTGTATCAGGTAAATTATTCCATGCTTTGGGCCGTAACGGTGTAAACGTAAGGGCTATCGCACAGGGATCATCTGAGTATAACATCTCTGTTATCATATCCTCACACGATCTGGCAAAAGCTTTGAATGCGGTACATGATGCGTTCTTTGTTCAGCTTACCAAAACATTGCACGCATTTTGTTTAGGTACCGGTAACATCGGCAAAACCTTATTCAAACAATTAAACGGGCACAGCGACTTTTTACAGGAGCATAACGGCATACAAGTTAAAATTGCCGGTATCAGCAACACCCGCAAAATGGTTTTTAATGCTGATGGCATATCTTTGGATACCTGGGAAGATGATCTGCAAGCATCCGATGAAAAAGCCGATTTAAAAGAGTTTATCCAACGCATGAAAAGCATGAACCTGCCGAACTGCGTATTTATTGATAACACTGCCAGCCCTAATCCGATTGCATTTTACGAGGAAGCTTTTAAATCAAACATATCTGTAGTAACCTGTAATAAAATAGGCAACTCGGCGGCTTACAGTCAGTATCGCAATTTTCATGATACGGCAAGACGCCATGGGGTTGATTTCTTTTACGAAACTAATGTTGGTGCCGGATTACCCATCATCCGCACATTAAAAGATTTGATGAACAGCGGCGACAGGGTACAGCGCATTGAGGCTATACTTTCGGGCACAATATCATTCATCTTTAATAATTTTAAGGGTGATGCCAATTTCCATGATGTGGTTAAGACCGCACAAGAAAAAGGTTATACCGAACCTGACCCGCGCGATGATTTAAGCGGTAAGGATTTTATGCGTAAAATATTAATCCTGGCACGTGATGCCGGTTACGCGATGGAAGAAGCTGATGTGGAAATTGAAAACATGTTGCCGCAAGCCTGCCTTGATGCGCAATCTGTTGATGAATTTTATGCTGCTTTGAAAGCTGAAGATGCTTTTTTCGCAAACCTTAAAAATACGGCTGAAGCCGAAGGTAAAGTTTTAAGATATATAGGTAAATTAGATAATGGAAAGGCATCTATCACCCTGCAAATGGTTGATGAGAATCACCCGTTCTTTACCTTATCAGGAAGCGATAATATCATTTCATTTACTACTGACAGGTACAAAGAACGCCCATTGGTAGTAAAAGGCCCCGGTGCAGGTGCCGAGGTTACTGCCGCCGGCGTATTTGCTGATTTAATAAACGTAGGAGCTAATTAGCCCCCTAACCCCCTAAAGGGGGAATAAGAGTTCAATAAAAATGGAAAATAAAGAACAAGAAATAAAAGCGCCCACTATAATTGCTCCCCCTTCAAGGGGCCGGGGGGTTCACGTTTTTGCACCGGCAACGGTTGCTAACGTAGTTTGTGGTTTTGATGTATTAGGTTTCGCGGTTAATGAACCCGGCGACGAAGTTATCATGCGCCTCACCAGCAAACCCGGCATCACCATCAGTAAAATTACCGGCGATGATGGTCGCCTACCACTTGATCCCGCTAAAAACACGGTAAGCGTAAGCGTGCAGCATTACTTGCAAAGCGTTGACCGTACCGATGTTGGTTTGGATATCGAACTACACAAAAAGATGCCAATAGGCAGCGGACTGGGCTCTAGTTCGGCAAGCACGGTAGCTGGTTTGTATGCTATCAAAACTTTATTGGGCGATGATGCTGATCCCGCTAAATTATTGCCCTTCGCCATGAAAGGGGAGGAGATGGCTTGTGGTCATGGTCATGCTGATAACGTAGCACCTGCTTTATTGGGTGGATTTGTGTTGATCCGCAGTTACGATCCTTTGGATGTGATCCGTTTGCCGCATCCCGCAGGTTTGTATTGCGCTATCGTTTTTCCTGATGTTGATGTACCTACCCGCGAAGCCCGCCAGATCATTCGCCAAAAAATAAACATGAAAGATGCCGTTACCCAATGGGGAAACATTGCAGGCCTCGTAAGTGGTTTGTTTATGCAGGATATAGACCTGATTGGCCGCAGCATGACTGATATTTTGGTTGAGCCGGTACGCTCCATGCTTATCCCTGATTTTTATAAGATGCGCGAAATAGCCATGGGCATGGGCGCGGTTAGTTTTGGCATATCAGGTTCAGGTCCATCAGTATTTGCTTTTACTAAGGATGAAGAGACAGCAAAGCTCATCACCCAAAAATTACAACAACATTTAACCAGCATCAAAATAGGTTCAAATATTTATGTTTCGACCATTAATGATGCAGGGCCTAAAGTATTAGGATAATGTGCGGATGTGCAAATATGCAGATATGCAAATAATAAATAGTTACTAAACTATGTCATTGCGAGGAACTAAGCAATCGCTAACTTACAAGAATAACAGAATTATAATAACAAATCCGAAATCGAAATTTCGAACTCCGAAATATAAAAAATGGAATTATACAGCACCAACAATACGGCATCCAGAGTATCATTTAAAGACGCGGTTTTCAACAGCATGCCACAGGATAAAGGCCTTTATATGCCCGTAACTATCCCGCGCCTGGATGATAAATTCATCAATCATTTAGATGAATACACACTGCCTGAGATCGCGTTTCATGTGGCACAAAATCTTTTAGGCGATTCTATCCCGGCAGATGATTTGAAAGCTATTATTTACGATGCGATCAATTTTTATGCACCGATAGTTCCGCTTGAAAAGGATGTTTACGTATTGGAATTATTCCATGGCCCGTCCTTAGCATTCAAAGATTTTGGCGCTCGTTTCATGAGTCGCGTAATGAGCTATTTTTTGGAAGAAGGCGAGAAACAACTGGATGTGTTGGTTGCTACCTCTGGTGATACTGGTGGAGCAGTCGCTTTAGGCTTCCTGGGCGTGCCAAATACCCGGGTGACAATCTTATACCCTAAAGGCAAAGTAAGCGATATACAGGAGCTACAATTAACCACCAACGGACAAAACATCCGTGCGTTAGAAATTAACGGAACATTTGATGATTGCCAGGCACTGGTTAAGCAAGCATTCACAGATAAAAAGTTGAATGAGAAATTCAGGCTTACATCTGCGAACTCCATCAACATCGCGAGATTGATCCCGCAGACGTTCTACTATTTTAACGCTTATGCGCAATTATTAAGGCAGGGTAAAAATAAAGTGGTATTCTCGGTTCCAAGCGGAAACTTTGGTAATATAGGAGCCGGTTTATTAGCATGGAAAATGGGCTTACCTATTGAGCAGTTTATTGCTGCCACTAATGCCAATGATACCGTTCCTGCATTTTTAAAGTCGGGCGTTTATCAACCTAAACCATCGGTTGCCACTCTATCTAACGCGATGGATGTAGGCAACCCAAGTAACTGGGTGCGTATTGCTGATATGTTTAAGGACGATATGGACAAACTAAAAGGTATGATTACCGGTTTTAGTTATGATGATACAGAAACGCTTGCCGCTATTAAACAGGTAGATAAAGATTACAACTATGTAGTTTGCCCACATACCGCAATAGCCTGGCAGGCATTAAAGGATTGGAAAAAACTGCATCCAGATAGCGAAGCATCAGGTGTATTCTTAGCTACCGCTCATCCTTGCAAATTCCCTGATGTATTCCCGGATAACATAGCTGAGAAAATTAATGTACCGGAGCAAGTTAAAGTTCTTGAAGAAAAGGATAAGCAGTCGGTGATTTTAGGGAAAGAATTTGATGAATTTAAACATTATTTATTAGCCAATCAGTAGTAGTAATTACACCAATAATTTATGAAATCAAATTACGTATTAACCATTTTTTCTGAAGATAGAAAAGGATTAATAAGCATAATAACAAGCATGCTTAACAGGAAAGGGATCGAAATGGAAAGCATAAACGCAGCAAGAACTGATATTCACACACGGGTAATTATTACTATCCAATTGAATGGCAACGCCGATGAGATCAAATTAATGACCTTAAAAATCAATAATATTATTGAAGTATATCATGCTGAAGTTCGCTTGCTTAGTGATATTTCTTATCAAAAGGTGGCATTCTATGCTATAAACAAAGATTCTTATAACGTTGATCTATTTAATAAAATGCAAAAATACGGTGCAACAATTGTTGGAGATTCTGCTGGCAAGATAATCATACAGAAAATCGGCAGGGAAGAAGATATCCAATCGCTTTACAATGAATTGGAAGGGAAAGATCTTCGTAGTTTCAGTAAAAGTGCATTAATATCATTTAACGCAATTGAACTATCAGAAGAGCCTGTCATTAGTATGGCTGCTTAAAAGCAGCCCAAGCTTATTTTTATATAAATAAAGCCCCGCCGAATATCGGCGGGGCTTTATTATTTATTGTAATATCAGTTGCTCTCTTGGCCAATAAGCACGGGCAATTCTGTTATGTTGTTGTTTTGTTGTTGTTCCTGTTTAGCAAAATGTATTAAACCAGGAAACCCCTCAATCTATTAGACTGAAGGGTTCTGATTAACAGCCGTTTGGCTGATAAGATTTGGCACCGACCTACTCTCCCACATTTTACTGCAGTACCATCGGCTCTGGCGGGCTTAACTTCTCTGTTCGGAATGGGAAGAGGTGGACACCGCCGATATAGGCACCTGAATATTTTTAATGTTTAAAGTTGAAGGTTCAAAGTTGAAAGTACTTTTGACTTTGAACTTTTCAGGTTTAACTTATAAACAATGACATATTATTGAAAGAAGTGATTGAATAAGAGAAAACAACAGTTTAGTGTTTGTTCAGGTTGAAAGTTCAAAGTTTAAGGTTTAAAGTGAACACCCTTGCGGATATAACTTTATACTTTCAACTCATCCACTTTCAACCCTATTATTACCTGCTATGAGAAAGCTTCGGGCAATTAGTATTACTCGGCTATGATGTCACCACCTTTATACCTGTAACCTATCAACGTAGTAGTCTGCTACGACCCTCAATGGAAGTCTCATCTTGTGGCTAGTTTCGCACTTAGATGCTTTCAGCGCTTATCTATTCCCAACGTAGCTACTCTGCAATACAGCTGGCGCCATAACAGATTCACCAGAGGTTAGTCCAACCCGGTCCTCTCGTACTAAGGTCAGCCCCACTCAAACTTCCAACGCCCACAACAGATAGGGACCGAACTGTCTCGCGACGTTCTGAACCCAGCTCGCGTGCCACTTTAATGAGCGAACAGCTCAACCCTTGGGACCTTCTCCAGCCCCAGGATGTGACGAGCCGACATCGAGGTGCCAAACCTCCCCGTCGATATGAGCTCTTGGGGGAGATCAGCCTGTTATCCCCAGCGTACCTTTTATCCTTTGAGCGATGGCCCTTCCATGCAGAACCACCGGATCACTATATCCGTCTTTCGACCCTGATCGACTTGTCTGTCTCACAGTCAAGCAAGCTTATGCTATTGCACTCCTCATACGGTTACCAAGCGTATTGAGCTTACCTTTGAAAGCCTCCGTTACCTTTTTGGAGGCGACCACCCCAGTCAAACTACCCGCCAAACAATGTCCCCGGCATAACCGGGTTAGACACCAAATACAGAAAGGGTGGTATTTCAACGTTGACTAACCGACTCCTAGCGAAGCCGGATCACAGTCTCCCACCTATCCTACACATCCTGTATCCGATATCAATGTTAAGTTGTAGTGAAGGTGCATGGGGTCTTTCCGTCCCGTTGCGGGTAACCGGCGTCTTCACCGATACCACAATTTCACCGAGCTCATGGCTGAGACAGCGCCCAGATCGTTACACCATTCGTGCAGGTCGGAACTTACCCGACAAGGAATTTCGCTACCTTAGGACCGTTATAGTTACGGCCGCCGTTTACCGGGGCTTCGATTCAATGCTTCGGTTTAACCCTAACATCCCCTCTTAACCTTCCGGCACCGGGCAGGTGTCAGGCCATATACGTCATCTTTCGATTTTGCATAGCCATGTGTTTTTGTTAAACAGTCGCCTGGGCCTTTTCACTGCGGCTGACATTGCTGTCAGCGCCCCTTCTCCCGAAGTTACAGGGCCATTTTGCCGAGTTCCTTAGCCATGATTCACTCGAGCACCTTAGGATTCTCTCCTCGACTACCTGTGTCGGTTTACGGTACGGGTTTTTATAACCTGAAGCTTAGCGGGTTTTCTTGGAAGTCTGATTACCTGAACTATCCTCTTACCCGAAGGCTCAAGGTACTATCAGCTTTCAGCAAAGCATGCGTACTTAACTACACGCCCTATACCTACGGCCTTTAACGAACTATTCCGTCAGTTCGCGTCAGTGTCACTACTCCGTCACCGCATCGCAGTTATAAAAAGTACTGGAATATTAACCAGTTGTCCATCGGCTACGCCCTTCGGCTTCACCTTAGGCCCCGACTAACCCTGATCCGATTAGCGTTGATCAGGAAACCTTAGTCTTTCGGTGGGCGGGTTTCTCTCCCGCCTTATCGTTACTTATGCCTACATTTGCTTTTCTAATACCTCCACGGTAACTTACGTATCCGCTTCGCCGGCAATTAGAATGCTCCCCTACCAGTATATACATTGTATATAATCCATAGCTTCGGTATAACGCTTAATGCCCGTTTATTATCCATGCCCGATCGCTCGACTAGTGAGCTGTTACGCACTCTTTAAATGAATGGCTGCTTCCAAGCCAACATCCTAGCTGTCTGTGCAATCGGACCTCGTTAGTTCAACTTAGCGTTAATTTGGGGACCTTAGCTGATGGTCTGGGTTCTTTCCCTCTCGGCCCTGGACCTTAGCACCCAGAGCCTCACTCCAGCGTATATTAATAAGCATTCGGAGTTTATCTGGATTTGGTAGGATTTGACTCCCCCGCACCCAATTAGTAGCTCTACCTCTTATTAACTCAACCGCCAGGCTGTTCCTAAAAACATTTCGGGGAGTACGAGCTATTTCCCAGTTTGATTAGCCTTTCACCCCTACCCACAGATCATCCGGAAACTTTTCAACGTTTATCGGTTCGGTCCTCCAGTACCTGTTACGGCACCTTCAACCTGTCCATGGGTAGATCACAAGGTTTCGCGTCTACCCCCTCTGACTATACGCCCTTTTCAGACTCGCTTTCGCTTCGGCTGCGTGGCTGAACCACTTAACCTTGCCAGAGAGGAGTAACTCGTAGGCTCATTATGCAAAAGGCACGCCGTCACGGAACAAGTCCGCTCCGACCGCTTGTAAGTACACGGTTTCAGGTTCTATTTCACTCCCCTGTTCGGGGTTCTTTTCACCTTTCCCTCACGGTACTGGTTCACTATCGGTCTCTCAGGAGTATTTAGCCTTACCGGATGGTGCCGGCAAATTCCCACAAGGCGTCTCCGACCTCGCGGTACTCAGGATACCACTATCCTATTATTACTTACCCGTACGCAGCTCTCATGCTCTATGGCCGGGTTTCCCACCCCGTTCCGGTTCATTTTAATATTCATGTTGTGGTCCTATAACCCCGGTTATGCCGTAACATAGCCGGTTTGGGCTGTTTCCATTTCGCTCGCCACTACTCTGGAAATCACTGTTGTTTTCTCTTCCTCTGCTTACTTAGATGTTTCAGTTCAGCAGGTTCGCGCATTTATGCAACTATTCTTCAAATAGTTAGGTTTCCCCATTCGGAAATCCGCGGATCAATTCATATTTGCTGATCCCCGCGGCTTATCGCAGCTTATCACGTCCTTCATCGCCTCTGAGAGCCAAGGCATCCCCCGTGTACCCTTTCTTACTTTCTTCTACTATACCGCCTTTTGCTCGGTATGTATGCTTTTTAGTTAGATTGTCGTTTAGTATCAAGTAGTCAGTATCTAGTAGCAAGACCGAAGCCCTGTTTCCCTTACCCAATTCCTTAATCTTAAAGCCAACAACCGTCCCTACTGTTGTTTTCTCTTTCAATTACTTCTTCCAATATGTCAAAGAACGTTATCTAAGTCTTCAGTATTGAGTTCCATGTCCTGTGTCTCTTGCGGGACTTTCGACTTTCGACTTTTTACTTTTGACTTAAAGCGTGGAGAATAACGGATTCGAACCGTTGACCCCCTGCGTGCAAGGCAGGTGCTCTAGCCAGCTGAGCTAATCCCCCGTAAGATTATAGTTGAATGTTTAAAGTTTAAGGCTTAAAGTTTTTTGACTTTTAACTTTCAACTTTTAACTTCCCAACTTCACCCTGTAGTCCCGAGCAGATTTGAACTGCTGACCCCTACATTATCAGTGTAGTGCTCTAACCAAACTGAGCTACGGGACTTTATGATTTCGGATTCCAGACTTACGATTTTAGATTTCAGTCAATCGTAACTCGTAAATCGTAAATCGTAATTTCTTACAATCCCGCCATTTCAGATGTTTAGCGCCACTGATGGCTTCATCTTTTGGGTTTTCCTTTTGTGTGTTTTTAATTAGTGATGGACTGAATGAGCGATTTAGTGATTGTTTTACCAATCTCTAACCTCTGTTCTTCAGTCGTTATCAACCAATCTTAAGAAATAATCATGTAACGAGCAGTTTTGAATATGCTCATGGTGAGAGGCAGCGAATCTGCTCCAGAAAGGAGGTATTCCAGCCACACCTTCCGGTACGGCTACCTTGTTACGACTTAGCCCCAGTTACCGACTTTACCCTAGGACGCTCCTTGCGGTTACGCACTTCAGGCACTTCCAGCTTCCATGGCTTGACGGGCGGTGTGTACAAGGCCCGGGAACGTATTCACCGCAGCATTGCTGATCTGCGATTACTAGCGAATCCAACTTCACGGGGTCGAGTTGCAGACCCCGATCCGAACTGTGAACAGCTTTTTGAGATTGGCATCCTGTTGCCAGGTAGCTGCCCTCTGTACTGCCCATTGTAGCACGTGTGTAGCCCCGGACGTAAGGGCCATGATGACTTGACGTCGTCCCCTCCTTCCTCTCTATTTGCATAGGCAGTCTGTTTAGAGTCCCCATCATTACATGCTGGCAACTAAACATAGGGGTTGCGCTCGTTGCGGGACTTAACCCAACACCTCACGGCACGAGCTGACGACAGCCATGCAGCACCTAGTTTCGTGTCCCGAAGGACTGATACGTCTCTGTATCATTCACTAACTTTCAAGCCCGGGTAAGGTTCCTCGCGTATCATCGAATTAAACCACATGCTCCTCCGCTTGTGCGGGCCCCCGTCAATTCCTTTGAGTTTCACCCTTGCGGGCGTACTCCCCAGGTGGAATACTTAACGCTTTCGCTTAGACGCTGACCGTATATCGCCAACATCGAGTATTCATCGTTTAGGGCGTGGACTACCAGGGTATCTAATCCTGTTTGATCCCCACGCTTTCGTGCCTCAGTGTCAATAAAACCATAGTAAGCTGCCTTCGCAATTGGTGTTCTGTGACATATCTATGCATTTCACCGCTACTTGTCACATTCCGCCTACCTCTAGTTCATTCAAGCCCATCAGTATCAAGGGCACTGCGATAGTTAAGCTACCGTCTTTCACCCCTGACTTAACAGGCCACCTACGCACCCTTTAAACCCAATAAATCCGGATAACGCTTGGATCCTCCGTATTACCGCGGCTGCTGGCACGGAGTTAGCCGATCCTTATTCTTACAGTACATTCAGCTTGATACACGTATCAAGGTTTATTCCCGTATAAAAGCAGTTTACAACCCGTAGGGCCGTCTTCCTGCACGCGGCATGGCTGGTTCAGGCTTCCGCCCATTGACCAATATTCCTTACTGCTGCCTCCCGTAGGAGTCTGGTCCGTGTCTCAGTACCAGTGTGGGGGGTCATCCTCTCAGATCCCCTAAACATCGTAGCCTTGGTAAGCCGTTACCTTACCAACTAGCTAATGTTCCGCATGCCCATCTTCGTCCTATAAATATTTGATTATAAAATAATGCTATCCTATAATGTTATGCGGTCTTAATCTCTCTTTCGAGAGGCTATCCCCCTGACGAAGGTAGGTTACATACGTGTTACGCACCCGTGCGCCACTCTCATGGAAAGCAAGCTCTCCAATCCCGTCCGACTTGCATGTATTAGGCCTGCCGCTAGCGTTCATCCTGAGCCAGGATCAAACTCTCCATTGTAAAATGTTTTGTTTGTTCACTGACCCTATTATCAATTAATAGAATCTGTGTATTATTATATATCTTTTCACAGATCCACTTTTCCTCTCTTCTTTTCGTATTTCAAACTAATTCCGGGTTACCCCTTTGTTAGCCTGCTACGCTACATGATTTTCTATTTCTTAAAAGAACTTTGTCGGTGAATCCATCCCGGACACCTATATGTTTTACCTTATCGCAAGGCTAACTTCTCATTTTTGTCTGTTAGAAATCGCTTCTAACTTTCCCGCCTTTCAGCTCTTACTTTCTCACC
Organism: Bacteroidota bacterium; assembly: GCA_013287375.1. GTDB lineage: Bacteria > Bacteroidota > Bacteroidia > Sphingobacteriales > Sphingobacteriaceae > Mucilaginibacter. The sequence goes on from JABDDX010000011.1 coordinate 27,408, forward strand.
CTCCGGCGACCCTTTCTTTTGGGACTGCAAAGGTATAAACCTTTTTCTTATTCCAAAACTTTATTTCTAAAATTTCTTCCCGCCCTTTCCCCCCTCTACTCTTCTCCTCGTTTGCGGGCTGCAAAGATGCGACTTTTTTAACTATCTAACAAGTAAAAGTTTACTTTATTTTAAAGTTTTCTTAACCTGCTGTAACCTAGCATATATCTCAATCATAGCAGCCTGATCTATTAAGCTTTTTGCAGGCTTGGTACCCACCATGTTGTTTGCATCCCTCTCGGTATTCCATATAGCATCTGCATCCTGCTGATAGAAATCTATCCATGATTTATTTTTGTCTACTTTGTATAATTCCTGATATCCACGCAGCATTACAGCGTTAAACCAGTAGCCATTAGGCAACCTGCCATTTTTAAAAAAATATTCACGACCTGCTTTGGCTATTCTTTCTGCTTCATCCAAATACGTCCGTTCTTTAGTGATCTCAAAAAAGCAACATATTTGACTGCAGCATAGTACCAGTGTTATAAGTGATCTTAACATTACTAATTTTCAAATCTGATAACCTTATATTATCATAATACAATCCATCGGGTGCTTGCAGTGTCTTATTTGTCCATTTATAAACAGCTATCGCGGTATTAAGATATTCCTGTTTATGGGTGATCTTATACAATTGTAATAAAATCAGTATCCCCGGCCCATTTGAGCAAGTATTCTTAGATGTTTTTTTACCCTCATTCCAATAAAAGCCTCCACCAGCAACAGTATCTAAGCCCCCAAGCATAAAACGGCATATCATTTCTGATTTCTCAAGATATTGTTTTTGATGATTACGGTTATATGCATCCAAATAGGCAATAGCTACCCATTGATTATCGTCATAATATCTGTCGTCCCTTTTTTCCTTTGCTACGCTGGCCTGATATCCCGGATATGGTGGCCTTGAAGTATAATACTGGTCTATAGCTTTCTCAACCGGCAACATATAGTCATTTTTCGGGTCGATCACTTCCATTTCATTTGCAGCCTGTATGTAAGCGCACAAGGGCCACAAGTATGAGTGTTTATTTTCGTTGTGGGCTGTATCTGTGGTTTCGTAATAAAGCCCGGAAGCCTTATCACTTAATCTACCGTTTAGCTCCTGATACAGCAATTTTATCCTGGTTCTATAATCTGGCGATTGAGCGTTTACAGTTGAGATAGCACATGTAAAAAACAAAATGCTTGCTAGTATATAACGATTGTTATTCATTGATTCACAATTAAAGGTTTTCCGTCAGATGCTGAAATTACTTGGTTAATAGATAACACCATATCGATTTTATTGTATTTTCCCTTCAGTTTTTAATTTTGCGGCGGCCTCTATCATTGTTACACCACTTAACTGTGTGGTTAAGTCTGTACTACCGGATATAATTTGAGTCCAATCCGGACTTGCCAGCAACGATGGTCTTGCAATACCCTTAACATATAAGGATTGTGCATTTCTTTGCAGGAAGGCTGTGTAATTAGCCCGGTCTGCGGCATCAAGATCGGGTAATTCAACTAACTGCACCATATAACGAACGGCTATGGATTTAAATAAACCGCCATCGCCCTGCCCTTCGTTTTTAAAAATTCCGTTTGTTACCAAATTAGGATCAGCAATTTCATTATTGGCTGTAAGAATGGCATCCTGTAGATAAGTAGGATCTTTAGTGATATTATAAAGTGATACTGCTGCACCTATAAATAAGCCTTGATTGTAGGTGTACTCTTCAGCATCAATCTGATCATTCTGATTACGGTTAATACCATCATACACTACCCCCGATGAGGTTACCAGGGTGGTTTTTAACCACGTATATAAGGTTTTGGCAAAAGTAAGATCACTGGAATTGGCAGATATTTGATAAATGCCACAAGCTAAAATAATTGCATTACCTGTTGAAGGTGTGTTTTTATAATATAGCTGGGTACGTTGCCAGGCTATCCCACCTCCGGCGGTGTTATTGGAAGCTCCCTGTATTTGCACATATAATAATTTAGCTACATTTAAATAAGAAGTATCACTGGTGATGTTATATGCCCTGATACTTGCATTTGCCAACCAGCCCATATCATCATAAAATTCATTAGGATACACACCACCGTTTTCTGTTTTTATGCCATTTAGCAGCGCTTTCATGCGCAATACGTACAAGTTATTGCTTGTTCTTAAATATGCATCTTCAAAAATGTTCAGTACGTGTGCTTGTGGCCAGTAATTGAAGGTGGTTGTACCTGCGCTATTCTGGATATAATAATTACGATCTGCAGAGATATAAGTATTATAGGTGCTTAACTGTAACGAGTCGCTCAATAATGAATAATTATATACCAAAGGTTTTACAGTGCTGGTATCGATACTTTTACCTCCCCCGGTTACATCGTTTTTTTTGGAGCATGAACTTAGAGCAACCACAGCAAATAGTATTTGTAAAGCCGATCTGTAATTAAAGTTTTTCATAAGAATAGATTAGATAAAATGGGTTACAGCATTGCTGTAACCCATTTGTTATTATTTAATAGTAATTGAATTGGTATAATTAGCAATACTGGTACTATAATTTACATTAACATCGCAAGGTGTATTGTTAGCACTAGGATCAATTTTAAAGCAATAATTATATTGTGAATTATCAACAGGATACATGTAATAGTATGATAACTGTGTAGTAGAAGATGGATCTGAATTGTCGGAATTAGCACTACCATACCATTCAACCGATTGATTACCGGATGAATCCATTACAGTAAATTTATATTTATAACGACTATCTAAACCATACGATTCCAACGGGATAACTATAGTTTGATTATCAATTTCCCATTGGCTGTTACCAATATATGGCAATGTGAACATCACGCTATTGTTTGGTGCAGAAAAGAACCCTACCGAAACAATTTGTGTCACAGTTGCCGCAGCGTTGCTTAAATCCAAGGTTATACGGTAAACATTTTTACTGGAGGTTACGGTGGTACTACCATTTAATACAACTGTCGTATCATTCAAAATTGAATACACGGTTGGTGTGCCTGTTGTTTTATCAATAAAACTATAGCTACCCGGTTGTAATGAGGTGTAAAGCTCAAATACGGTATCCTGAGGTGATAAAGCTATTTTTTTGAAGGGTATTGCTTTAGTAATATCAGTGCCTTGCTCAGTAGCTGTACCGGTAAGGTATAATGCTGTAGGTAATACTGTAAAGCCAGCCGGGCGGGTAAACTGTATAGTATGGCTTACCGTACTAAGTTTTGCATTGGCTGCTTTTGATACTACAACCGCCCATTTAAGTGTTCCGGTGCCGGATGAAGCGATACCGCCAAGCGATGCAATTGCATTTAACAGTTTTTCTGTAATTGTGGCCTGCGGCTTTACGCCGGAACCATCAGAAAGCACTGAATAAATGGGCTTGCTAAAATCACCATTGGGTTTATCAAAAACAACCTCATATAATACCAGATCGGGATTTGATACCGCGTTCCATTGGAATACAACGCTCGGCCCTCCTGTTTTCAGGTTAAAACTTGCCTGATCGGCAGGAGCACTAATGGTACTTACCTGTGAAACACTGGTATCAAGAGGCACTACATCTTTTTTACACGATGTAAAGGCTATTGTAGCTAAAATAACCACAAAGCCCAATATTGTTGATTTTTTCATTTCTATATTTTTATTCATGGTTAGTAATTCGGATTCTGGGTCAGGTTTTTATCTAGTCCGATTTCATTGGCGGGTATTGGCCACAGGTAATCTCGTGCCGGATTAAATTGCCTTTTCTGAGCCCTTATAAACCCGTTATCGGTTGTCGCATCGCCAGAAAACTGAGCGCCGTGCGCATAACCATTTAAAACAATTTCAGATTCTTTCCATCTCCTGATATCGTCTGTTCTTAACCCTTCTAATGCTAATTCTGCTCTTCTTTCACGCCTGATTATTGTGGTCATATCTCCGTTAGCTGGATATTGCAAAGCCGCAGAGTTGGTAAAACCTGCCCTCATACGCAAAGCGCCAATGGTTGCATTCCATATAGAAGCGTTCATTTGGCCAAGGCTATTTTCAGCTTCGGCGTAATCAAGCAATATTTCAGCATACCTGAATAAGTGCAGGTTTAAGCCCGAAACATAACTGGCTTGAGCGCTTGGATCAAAATATTTACGCCAGTAATAGCCGGTTGGCGAAGAGCTTTCCCTGCCTGCAACATATTCGTCGGGCCCGTTAGGGTTAACCGGAGAATCAGAAGGGTCGCTACCCGGTTTTATGTAAATAGTTTTGGACGGGCCATTATTTGTACCGCCTTCATTGTTCCAATAATAACCATCATAAACCACGGTAGCGGCAAATCGCGGATCGCGGTTGGCGTACGGATTTGTTGGATCATATCCCGAACCGGCGTCAGTGATTCCATCGCCGTTTAACATTACATAGTCATCAACAAGCTCCTGAGTAGGTGCCATAGAATTTACGCGACCTCCGACAGATAAGGGTGCAAAATCCCAAAAATCTTGCCATGTACGTACTATGGGTACATACTGTAAAGACAGAATAGTTTCGCTATTGGTTTTATTTACAGTTGGGTTACTAAACAAATCGGAATAACTGGGATTTAAGGAATAAGTACCATTAGCCGACTGATTATTGATCAATTGCTGGCAAACAGTTACTACATCTGCCATCCTGTTCCCCTGGTACAATAGCACCCTTGCTTCAAGAGCTAATGCCGCACCTTTAGTAATTCGCCCGTTTTGGCTCACGGGTAATTGATTTTGCGAAGGCAAATCCGGTATGATAGCTGCAAGTTCGGATAGAATAAAATTAACAACGGTAGCTTTTGGTGTGCGTGGTATAACCTTTGCTTCATCCGGTGTAATATCATCGGTTACTAAAGGCACATCCCCATACCAGTTTGTAAGGTTAAAATGTTCAAATGCGCGTATGAAACGTGTTTCGGCTATTAAACGGTTAATGGTGTCTTTGGGCAAGGTTGTATTTTGGCCAATATTCGCTAAAAACTCATTACATGACTTGATAGCCGAATAATATGTTGACCAATCGTTTAAAAACTTACCTGTATTTGTGTTGCCATTCCCGCTCGAGATAATGGTAAGGTCTCCGCTTGAAGCATAAGCATTGTCGGATAACGCTTCATTGTTGAAGTATAACGTATGGTTATAAAGTAAACTATAGTTATTATATAAAGCATTGTAAACATTTGCATTAACTTTCCAAAAAGTGAGACTGGAAAAGTCATTGGTTGGTGCAATATTCAGCTTTCTACAGCTTGATGTTGCTATTGCAATAATTATTACAATGAAGAGCTTATTTAAAAGTTTCATATTGATATTTTTAAAAATGTTAATTAAAGTGTTAAATCAAGACCGGCCCCATAAAATACAGGCAATAGATAGCCCCTACCGCTTGTAGACTGTGAATTGACATCTACATTATTACCAAACTCCGTTGTTTCGGGATCAACAAACTTTAATTTAGTGAGTGTTGCAAGGTTTTGTCCGATCAAATAAACCCTGAGTTTTTTTATACCAAGTGCTTTGATAGTACTTTGAGGAATAGTATATCCGATGTTTACGTTTTTAAGCCTTGCATAGGCGGCATTAAACTTAAACAGATCGGAGCCATTTTGCCAGTTGTTTTCGTTTGAAGATGAGCCCGAAATTGCCAGTCTTGGGAACCTTGCATTTGTGTTCTCAGGAGTCCAGAAATCTGTTTGATAATCATACAACGTAGCACCGTAATTACCCTGGTAAGGTTCCACCAATTCTCCTCTTATAAATTCATCTCTTTTGCCAACACCTTGTATAAATACTGACAGATCAAACCCGGCCACCGCTAAACGATAGGTAAACCCAAAAGTATATCTCGGAAAAGGATTACCCAGTTCAGTTTTATCCTGATCATTAATTACACCATCGCCATTTAAATCTTTAAATTTCACATCGCCAAGGCCAACAATAGCTCCGGCAGGTTTTGGATAATTATTTATCTGTGATTGGTTTTGGTAAAATCCATTTGTTTCGTAACCATAATATTCGGTTATAGGTTCACCTACCTTTCTAATCAGTTGAAATACATCTTCATTTCCGATCTCTTCTGTGGTGTTACCGGTAAGTTGTAGTAAGGTATTCTGGTCATCAGCTATATTAGCACTAAAGCTTTGGGTAACTTTTGGGCCTTTTATGGTATAAGTTACTTCTGCTTCCCATCCCCTATCTCTAACTTTGGCAACATTAGCATCAGCGGGAGTTGCGCCATAGAGCCTAGGAATATCAGATGGCGGTTGCAGTATATCGCTGGTTACTTTATTGAAGAAGTTAAACGAGCCTGAAAGCTTATCATTAAATAAACTAAAATCAGCACCAAGATTAAATGTAGCGGCCCTCTCCCATGTCAAATCAGGGTTAGATTGATTTGTTCCTGCTCCGCCTACTGGTACATTATTAAAGCCATAAGCGCTTGGGTAATTAAAATAGGTTGTTTGATACTGAAAGTTACTTACATTTTGATTACCTAAAATACCATAGGAAGCTTTTAACTTAAGGCTATTCAAGGTGCTTCTAAATTGCTGCATAAATGATTCATCCGTTATTAACCATCCGGCATTTACCGAAGGGAAGAAACCGGTTCTTTTACCTGGAGCAAATTTGGACGAGGCGTCATCGCGAAATACAAAATCAAGGAAATACCTGTTTTTATAATCATAGTTTGCGCGGCCAAACGCAGAAAGCAAACTATTTGCCTCTACATCAACACTATTTGTTGATCCTGTGGGGCTAATTGTTGTGCCTGTAGTGGGTGTACCTAATAATGGGTCGGTTAAATTCTTTTGTAGCTGGAATCCCCTTCCACTATAATTTTCACTGGATGCACCCAAGGTGAAATTAAGGTGATGCTCGCCAATATTTTTACTATAATTAGCATAAAGCTGGGTATTAAATGTTTGCGATTTATAATTGCCATCAGTAACATTTAAATCGTTTCCATAAGTCCCGGAGGGCACAAAATCAACTTCCTTAGTATTATAAAAATTACCATTATTATCTATTGTGCCTCCAAATACACCTGTAAGCTTTAAATCTTTCGTAATACTGAGGGTACCATTCAGGTTTCCGAATATTTCATCATAATCTGTTTGGTTATAGCCGCCCTCTCTTAATGCGCCCAGTACATTGTATTGTGATGATACCGGGTTAGTAAGATAATCGCCATTAGCATCCTGAAAGTTATAATTAGCAGGAACACGGTTGGCATCAGCAAATATGTTATTATCGCCATAGGTATTGGTTTTATTACGGCTTTTAGTATAATTAAGTATTGCGTTAAACTTAAACTTGCCAATTATACTTGTTTGGTTAAAGCGCAGGTTATATTTTTGATACCCAAAATTACTCCCCGAACCACCATTACCAACAAGATTGCTCATTTGATCCTGATAACCTGCCGAAACAAAATAAGAATTGGTTTCGCCGCCACCTGTAATGCTGAAGTTTTGCGATTGCTGCGGAGCGTTATACAGTAAATGGTTTACATCCCATGTACCTGTGCCTTCGGCCTGTAATTGCTGTATCTCTTCGGGTGTGTATGCCGGTGCCAAACCTGAATTTACCAGGGCTTCATTTTTATAATAAGCATTATCCGCAGCGTTAACCTTGTGTATTAAAATATCCGGTACTTGTAAACCATAGCTGCCATCATAATTTACTGTAGGTTTCTGGTTTAATTTACCACTTTTGGTAGTAACCAATATTACACCATTTGCAGCGCGCGAACCATATATAGCTGCCGATCCCGCATCTTTTAATATAGTAACGCTAGCAATATCGTTTGGATTAATGGTATTTAAACTTGAACTGCTTTGGGTAACAATACCGTCAATTACTACCAATGGATCATTATTACCTGTTGACCCCACTCCTCTTATATTAACAATAACGCTGGCGCCGGGATCCAGTGAGTTTTGCTGGATAATTAAATTTGGTGATTCACCTTGCAATGCCTGGAAAGCGTTTAATACAGGTTTATCGCCAATATCTTTAGCGCCAACAGTACTTATAGCGCCATTTATATTTGCCTTTTTTTGTGTGCCATAGCCCACCACAACCACTTCATCCAGGCTCTTGTTATTTTCTTTAAGCTTTACGTTAATTGTTGTATTACCGGCAACCGCAATTTTTTGCGTAGCAAATCCAACAAAACTAAATTCAAGTTCAGCGTTGTTATCAGTTACGGATATACTGTAAGTACCATTACTACCGGTAATAACAGCATTATGTGTATTAACCTCTTTTATAGTAACGCCTGGCATCGGAGTACCCGCACTATCAACAATTCTACCCGTAATGGTTATGCTCTCGGGTTTCTCAATATGCCTTTTTGTTATTAAAATGGTGGTATTCTTAATATCATAAGCCAAAGGCTGGTTATTAAAGCAAATATCAAGGGCCTGCTTTAAAGTGATATTTTCCAGGTTTATACTTACTTTTTTTGCTGATTTTAAATCATCGGCATTATATAAGAAATCGTAACTAGTCTGGGCTTGAATTTTCCTGAAAATTTCCTTAAGGCTTACGTTGTTTGCTTTTAAAGTCACTTTCTGAGCATACGTTGCCGCAGACACCTGCATAAAGGTGGCAGTAAGCAAAATAAGGGTTAATTTCATAACGAGCAGGGGTTTATAACTACGGCATCGTTGCGTGCCGCCATTAAAAGCAGTAAAATTTTTATACATTTGAATGTTAGGTTAATTGATTAATTGTATTAAGCTGCAATTGGATCTTGTTATCTGGCAATAAGCCTTGGCTTATAAAACCAGGGGCGGTTCGAACGCTCCTGGTTTATTGTTTTACAGATAACCGCTGTATGATGTATAACTTAGTTCATAACGGTTATCCTCCTTCCTGTAATTTTAAAGTGAATTTTACCGACCATCTCCAGGTATTGCAATAGTTCGGTTATACTTTTTGAGCGATAATAAGTACCTCCAAATTTTTGATCATCAAATTTTCCGCGGTAATCGATATCAACGTCATACCACCGGGACACCTTTTTCATAATGGTGGTGATGTTGTCATCGTTGAAAAGGAAATACCCGTTTTTCCAGGCCATCGCATCATCTATATTTGCCTCGGATACCAGTATCTTATCGGCATCATTATTCACAACTGCCTGCTGGCCTGGCTTTAATAATGATTGTTGGCTATTTTTGGTGATCTGTACTGATCCTTCGAGCAATGTTGTAGTAATTGCGTCATCATCGCTATAAGCAGCAATGTTAAAGTGGGTACCTAACACCCTTACCTGTACATTGTTCATGCTCACATAAAAAGGTTTCTGTTTGTTTTTAGCCACCTCAAAATAAGCCTCACCGCTTAGTTTTACATGCCGTTCATTGCCTGTGAAAGCTGTGGGATAAGTGATAGATGAAGCAGCATTTAACCATACTTTAGTACCATCGGGCAGTATAACCTGGTACTCGCCGCCTTTAGGGGTGGTTAGTGTGTTATAACTTACCAAATTATCAGCAACGGGCGATGCTGATTTTATTTGATAAACTATCTGTCCGTTATGTGTTTTTAATACTGTGCTTATACCTGTTTTGGCCAGCATACCATTGTTGGCATTCCCCAGTATAATAACTTTACCATTAGCCATAGTTAAAACAGCTTTTTGGCTACCGGGCACAATAACTGACGGTTTCATATTGTTAGCCTGCTTGTTATTTATTACAGCTATTTTATTATGCCGGATGATAAATATGCCCGCAGTAAAAAAGACAAGAGCAGCTGCCGCAATTTTAAGCCACAACAATTTATAGGTTTTTGGCTTTTCTGAAGCAATAAATGAATTTTCACTAAATCTTGAATCTGATTTAATACGATCAAAGACTTTACGAGATTGCTCAGCTCCAAATGCCGGGCCCTCGTTTAAATCAAGCAAATTGGTGTCAATGATGTGTTCAATCTCAGCCGGATCGGTTTTCTTTAAATGATTTAACAATTCTTCGCAATCAACAATATTGATTGTGTTATTTAAATATTGATGCAATAAGCTGTGGAGCCTTGCTTTTTCCATATTATAATTGGTTATTAAAAGAGTCAGGATGACTACTATAATAACAGAACACAGGATAAAGCAGGTAGGACTACCCGGTAATGAAATAAATATTAAAAAAGATGCCGAGTTATATCAGGAACGATAAAATAGAAAGAAAAAATAGATAATGTGCGCGTATTTTAAGTGAGCCCTTAATGTTTTTAAGGCCTCAACCATATGGTTTTTTACCGTATTTGGTGAAATATTTTGTTGTTGCGCTATTTCTTTATAGGACAGACCATCGATACGGCTTAATTTGAAAACGATTCTTTGCTGCTTAGGTAATTTATCTATCAGCGTATCCACATAACGGCCAAGATCGCGAACAACAACATCCTCTTCGGTTGTGTTTTGAATTTGAAGAACGTTAATAAGTAACGCTTCCGATAATTCAGTTGATTTGCATATTTGACGTAACGCATTCAATGATAACCGTTTTGCGATAACAAACAGATACAACCATAAGTTACCATTCATATCAAGTTTATCCCTGCTCAACCAAAGATTGATAAATGTTTCCTGTACAATCTCTTCGCTCTGTTCCTTGTCTTTTAAAAACCGAAACGCAAGCCGATAAACGTTTTCACTGTAAAGGTCATACACCATTTTAAATGCAGACTCATTACCCGCAATTAATTGTTGAATATACTTACTATCAATAGATATGGGTTTCACTTATTAAAGTAAAATAATTGGTATGCTAAAAGTAAAAGTATTATCGTTAAAATAAAACAATTATTAATTATATTCCTATTATAATATTATAATAGCTTAGTACAATTAACACAATCGCTTTGAAGTAATTACTGGATATTTAGAGGGGGTTACTCCGGCTATTTGACAATAAATCAACCCTTTTATTTGAATGGCGAAATTACCACTCTACTGAGCATAAACATTTAAGTTAAACTATTATTAGAGCAGCATGACATCAAAACTTTCCGAAAGATTATTAAAATTCAATAAGGACCTGCTTCCTGATATGGTTCAATTAAAATATCAGCTCATGTCAGAAAATGCTTTCCGCTTTTTCAGGGGTACCTGTCATCTTTTTTATGAGGATCTAAGTAAAGTCCGGGAGTTTCCGTCTTCCCCGCCAACGTGGATATGCGGTGACCTGCATTTAGAAAATTTCGGAAGTTTTAAAGGAAACAACCGGATGGTATATTTTGACTTGAATGACTTCGATGAGGCTATTTTGGCTCCGTTATGCTGGGAAGTATCACGGGCATTGACCAGTATCTTTGTAGCATTTAATACCTTGAAAATCAAACCTGCGGAAGCTAAAAAAGTAGCGGGATTGTTTCTTAAAACCTATACCGAAATTCTTACCGGTGGGAAAGCTTACTATATTGATCCGAGGACTGCGACAGGAATTGTGAAGCATTTTATAAAGGCCGTAAAAAAAAGGAAGGAAAACGACTTTATTCAACACCTGTGTAACGTTAAAGGTTCAGGTTTAAAAATATCGATCGACAACAAAATGCATTTTGAAGTGGATAAAGCGCTAAAGGCAGAACTTAAACAACTGATCTCAAACTGGATGAAACATTCCCGGGAATGGCCTAATAACTATATCGTTAAAGATGCAGCTTTTCGGGTAGCTGGTACAGGAAGTGTAGGATTAAAGCGCTACATGTTTTTACTACAAAGCACCAGGGACAAAAAGAAACCGGTGTTTGTTGAAATGAAACAGACGCGTTCATCATCATTAGCGCCTTATATTGCCATCAAACAACCGGAATGGAAGTCGGAGGCGGAACGCCTGATATTCATCAAGCAAAAAATGCAAAACATCTCCCCTGCCTTATTGAGCCAGATCATATTTAAGAATGACGTTTATGTGTTACAGGAAATGCAACCCGTTGCGGATAAAATTAACTTTAAACTGATTGAAGAAAGTAATGATGATCTGGAAAGGGTTATCAAAGACATGGCTATGCTAACCGCATCTTCACAAATTCGGAGTGGCGGAATTAAGGGATCTTCCATCATTGATGAATTGGTTGCCTTTGGCAATCAAAAGGATTGGCAAGAGCCATTGTTAAATTATGCCATAAAATATTCCAACCAGGTTACGAATGATTATAAGCAATACTTATCCGATTATAATAATGGGGATTTTTCTCTTCCCCTAAAAAACAAGACCAGCAATAAATAGTCGAAAAATTTCGATTTTAAGGGAAATAACAGATACACAGCGTGATATATTTTTGCAAGGAAATACCTGCTTTGTATGAGCGGTATAATTTTGTTAATTAATGTTAATGCAGACAATATTGAAGGCATTTGCTCGTCTATTTATCATGAAACACACGATCAAATTAACCGATGGAACAGTGCAGCTTGTGCAGATCACCAGTGCTTATTTTAAATCCTGGCATGTTTGGAAAGTCAGGTTCGATGATGGTAAAGTAGTCATGTTATTTAAGCTGGGCAGCGAGTGGATGCAAAGGAATGAGGATTATTTAGAGGAGCATGTTTTAAGAGCATTGGGGAATTGCATCGACAGAATAATTTTTAGGAAGAAGCAGATTTCCTTTTAATCAGAGATAAAAATTTCAACTTTGTTTGTGAGTTTTGTTTGTACTGTACCACGGCACAAGTGGTACAGTTGGTACACTTTTTACCCCAAAAATGCCATAAAAAGCAGTAAAAACAGGCTTTTTAAATCACTTATTTGTCTAAAATCAGGCTAAAAAGCATGAAATTCAACCTGAAAATGATCATTTTTAGCCCATTTTCACCTTCATTTTCAATAAAAAATACTGCTTTTTTAACTAGCCCTTAGCCTTAATCAATGGTATAACTTTTTTACCAATTAATTCAATCGAACTCATTAACTGACTATGCGTCAACCCAGCGTTATCCATCTGGAAAGTAAACCGATCAACACCACCCAACGCCTCGCTATGACGGATTAACTTTTCTGCAACCTGCTCTGGTCCTCCAACCACAAGTACACCTCTTGGCGCGATTAATGAATCGAACTGGCCTTTGGTCACCGGTGGCCAGCCACGCTCCCTTCCCAACTTTGTCCAAAGCTCTGCGTAACCTGGATAGTAATCAGTTATCGCTTGTTCATTGGTTACAGCAACATAGCCAGGTGAATGCAAGCCGACCTTTAATTGTTCCGGTTTAAATCCTGCCCTATGCCCGGCTTCACGGTAAAGGTCAACCAATGGGCGAAAGCGATGCGTTTCGCCACCAATAACAGCAACCATTAAAGGCAGCCCCAACGTTCCAGCTCTCGCAAATGATTCCGGTGTGCCGCCTACGCCTAGCCAAATGGGTAATTTTTCCTGTAACGATCTTGGGTAAACCGGTTGGTTATCTAAAGTCGGCCTAAACTTACCCGACCAACTTACAAACTCCTGATCGCGTATTTTAAGCAACAAGTCAAGCTTTTCTCTAAACAATGCATCGTAATCATTCAGGCTAAAACCAAACAATGGATAAGCTTCTATAGATGAACCGCGACCAACCACTAATTCCGCCCTGCCTTTGGAAATCAAATCAAGTGTAGCGAAGCTCTGATATACACGCACAGGATCAGCGGCACTCAATACGGTGACAGCGCTGGTTAGGCGGATACGTTTGGTTCGGGCAGCAGCCGCAGCCAGGATCACCGCCGTAGCCGAATCCAGGAACTCTTTTTTATGATGTTCACCGATTCCAAAAACATCTAGTCCGGCTCCGTCGGCAAATACTATCCTATCCAATAATTGTTCCATCGCATCAACGCTACTTAGCGAGTTACTGCCATACATCGCCGAGGCAAAGCTATCTACTCCAATTTCCATTATACTTGAATTTAGTTGTTACAACACTTAATTCAAAGTTCGGTTTTTTAAATGATTTAAATAACAGGATGATCTCATTAAAATTTAATGTATAAAAAAAGAAAGGCTATTGTTGAATAGCCTTTCTTTTTTATACCAGTTAACCCTACGAAAGGATAAACTCCTTTATTTATTTTTTAGCAGACATCCTTTCATCTAACAGTTTCATAAAATATCCCCCCACAACGCTCCTTGCCTGAAAACCAACCTGTTTACCGTCGGTTGTTTCATGCCAGTCGCTTAGTGGTACGCGGGTTGGGGTCTCTGTAGCATATTTGTAAATTGGGTCAGTCAACGCCTCAAAATCTTTTTGGTTACTTGCCAAGGTTGCGGTCCACATTATCCAATCTGATTTTGTGTAGGTTTTACGGCTGTCTAATGGCAATCCAAATTCATTTTGTTTGGTTAGATAGAATTTAATTTCCTTTTCATAAACCTCCTGCGGGAAAAGGTCAAGCCCTAGTACTTTATCCCAAACCATGTTATATTTTTGGCTCCAGGTACCTGGGTTTTCAAATGTTAAAGTAGAATGGTCACCGTCGCCTGATAACTTTATCCATTTACTAACCATTCCTTTAGCTATCTCGCGATATTTAGTCGCTGTTTCCTTATCACCTAACTGATCGGCAAGTTGCGCATAGCAGGCAATACCAACTATGGCTTTAACTGATAAATTGGAGTTACGTGCAAGGTGCCCCGCAAAATCATCCGTACATAACTGATTTTTAGGGTCAAATCCTTCTTCAACTAAATAATTAACCCATTTACTTAATGTTTTCCAATGTGGTTTTGCATAACCAGCATTACCTTCTGCTTTTGCAATGGCCGCTATCAAAATAATCATATTACCTGATTCTTCAACCGGCATACCCTCCCCATATAATTGGCCATTGGCCAGTGGGTATTCTCCCAGATCATGCGAAGCATAATCCCTGTTAAATTTGCCACTTTCGCTAAAATATAAAATGCCATTAAGCATTCCCTCCAGCAATTTAGGGTTGTAGATTAGATACAAGGGCGCCGATGGATAGGTTACGTCAACGGTATTTATAAAGCCACCGCTAAAGTTTTCCTTAGATAGCCATAACAACTTGCCTTGCGGGCTTTTTACCAGCATATGAGCCGCTATACTTTGGCGATAGGCCAGTGCACATAATTTGGCGTACTTCTCCCCGCCTGCTTTAACAGCATCCTTGTACATCGAGGTATTAAATGCCTCGCATCTTTTTATTACAGATAGATATTCTGTAGCCGAAGCTGTTAACACCTGTACAAATGTTTTTTGCTGTGCGTTTTGCCACCATGGTTTTAAATTGGTATGAAAATACTGGATCGGGGTAATATCATCATATCCCATCTCAATAAATTTCTCTATCGGGGCTTTACCTACCACACCAAATGGTATTACGGTATTTAAAACAACATCTGTACCTTGTTTAATGGTTGTTTTGTTCTCGTTATTAACAAAAGAACCAACTGCCGCAATACTGCTACCAATGTATTGTATCGCATTGCTATTTTTAGGCGCAGCCACATACATATATCCCCAATCTATTCGTACATCATCACCGCTCTTTTTCAAAACAGGTTGTTCAACTGTACCCGCTTTTAATATAGATAGACCTGGTGAAACAACTTTTTCGGCAATTACCGGTTGCGAGGAATTATTACGGGCGATATCTGCCGACGCGCTAAAAAACACTTTTACATTGTGTGGCCTACCATCATTTGATTTTACTTTATACGAGATATAAGATACCGGCCTTGATAATAGCGCCAAATCATTTAATAATAATGGCGAAGTAAATGTAAGCTTCAGATCGGCATCACCACATTTAAAATTGTATATGGTTTGGGTTGCATTAATAGCAACACTGGTTTGTTTAGCAGCTTCTATTTGTCTCGATTTTTTCTTCACCATATCAACCAGGCCTATATCCAGCCTGGAACCACCGCCCGTATTAATAACGTGGATAGCTAAAATATTTTCGCCATTTTTTAAGGTATTGGCAATGGGCACCATACCATAATCGTTGGTAACACCAACTTTTTGATAGATCCTTTCTCCATTTAAATAAACATCTATATCATCATCGTGCGACAGTTTCAGGATCAGTTTATTAATATCATCAACATGTGCTGCAGAGAATATGCGCCTAACCCAAATATCATGCGTTTTCCAAATGGTTTTATCTATGTTTTCATCGGTGCCTATTGGTGCCAGGCCTGCTTTCCATTCAGTGGTATTGTATTGCATCGCGGTCCAATCGCCTTTGGGTTCGGTTTCAGTATATTTTACAGGATAATTAGTTTCGTCGGCTGCCGGGAGTATTGTTTTAAATACCTCGGGTTCTTTTCCCATAAAACGATACACTTTATCATCTACCTTAATAAAACCAAGCAACGATTGATCTTTCCCTGTCCAGTGATGGGTTGTAGAAGTATTCAATGTGTCAGAAAAAGACCAGATGCTGAAATAAGTATTATGCGTAATTAACGGATAAGCTGGTGCTTTTTCAATTTGTGCAAATACACTTGTACTTAAAAACGTTAACAGGAGTAAAAAAACAAATTTATTCATGTAGTTATTGTGCTTATAAATCAATGTGATATTTTTATTTTTCATTTGATAAAGAATAAGGAACATCTGCTGCTTTTATACCTCTTTGTTTATTTGGCTTAGCAGTCATGTCCATATTAATAGTTGCGCCTTGTAGCAATGAGGCATGTCCCACCCAATTTAAATCGTATAACTTTCCATTGTAAGTCATGCTGTTTACGTATTTATTATCTGCGTTATTTTGGGGCGCGTTAATAATTAGCTGTTTACCATTCTCCAAATTAACTGTTATTTTTTTAAACAATGGTGCGCCTAATACATATTGCGTACTAACCGGGCACACCGGGTAAAAGCCTATTGCCGAAAACACATACCATGCTGATGTTTGGCCGTTATCTTCATCACCGCAATAACCATCAGGTGTTGCCCTATACATGCGGTTCATTGTTTCACGAGCCCAGTATTGGGTTTTCCACGGTTCTCCTGCATAACCATATAAATAAATCATGTGTTGTATCGGCTGGTTTCCATGCGCGTATTGCCCCATATCGGCTATCTGCATTTCGCGTATTTCGTGTATAACAGTTCCGTAATAACTATCATCAAAAACAGGTGGAAGTGTAAATACTGAATCAAGCTTGGCAACAAAGTTTTGCTTGCCACCCGTCAGGTTTATTAAACCTTGAATATCCTGAAAAACACCCCAGGTATAATGCCAGCTGTTACCCTCGGTAAAGGCATCCCCCCATTTAAACGGATTAAAAGGTGTTTCCCATGAACCATCTTTATTTTTGCCACGCATTAACCCTATACTAGGGTCATACAGGTTTCTGTAGTTCATAGCCCGTTTTTTGTAGATGTCGATCTCTGATGTAGGTTTACCCAGAGCTTTACCTAAACTGTAAATAGAAAAATCATCATAAGCATACTCCAGGGTACGGGCGGCATTTTCATTAATGCCGACATTATAGGGTACGTAACCTAGCTGATTATAATAATCAACCCCACGGCGACCTGTGGCGTTTGGTCCGGTGTTATTGGCACCGTGTATTAATGCTTTGTACAAGGTTTCAATATCATATCCACGCAGCCCTTTTAAATAAGCTTCGGCAACTACCGATGCTGAGTTATTACCCACCATACAATCGGCATAACCCGGACTCGACCATTCCGGCAGCCAGCCGCCTTCTTTGTAATCGTTTACTAAACCTTCCTGCATTTCTTTAACAATGGATGGATAAACCAGATTAAGGAACGGATATAAAGCCCTGAAGGTATCCCAAAACCCTGTACCACCAAACAAGTAACCCGGCATTACCTTGCCATTATAAGGGCTGTAGTGTACTAACTTGCCATTAGCATCAACCTCGTACAATTTATTCGGGAAGAAAAGCATCCGGTACAAACAGGAGTAAAAAGTACGGGTTTGATCGATGGTGCCACCCTGCACATTTATATGGTTTAACGTTTTGTTCCATATATCCTTGGCCTTTTGTTCAGTAACATCAAAGCTTTCGTTTCCTAATTCACGTTTTAAGTTCAACTCAGCCTGTTCAATGCTGATAAAGGATGATGCTACCCTAAGGTGTACCTGTTCCCCCTTGCTGGTCTTAAAGCTGAGTAGCGCGCCCACGTGGTCGCCTTTATATTCCAATACGCCGGCATCCATTTTCAGATCATGCCATACCGATGCATCTTTAAATGGTTTATCAATATAAATAACAAAATAATCCTTAAAGTTTTCGGTAACCGCGCCGCTATTTTTGGTGCTGTAACCTATTATTTCGTTCTTTTCAGGGATTATTTTCACGTACGATCCTTTATCAAAAGCATCGATCAGAATATGAGAACTGTCGCTTTTGGGAAAAGTAAACCTGAAATTAGCCGCCCGTTCGGTTGGTGTAATTTCGGTAGTAACATCGTAATCTGCCAAATAAACGCTGTAGTAATACGGTTTGGAGGTTTCTGCTTTATGCGAGAACCAACTGGCACGCTCAGTTTCATCAAGCTTTATTTGACCGGTTTCAGGGAATATGGAGAACATACCGTAATCATTCATCCACGGCGACGGCTGGTGAGTTTGTTTAAAGCCCAGAATTTTATCAGCATCATAGGTGTATTGCCAACCGCTTCCCATTTTACCGGTTTGTGGTGTCCAAAAATTCATACCCCAGGGTACGGCTACAGCCGGATAGGTATTCCCGTTTGACATGATGGGTTTAGATGCTGTTCCCATTAGTGGATTTACATACTCGGTAAGGTCGGCTTGTTTATTTACCTGGGCTGATGTTATGAGCGGTAAAAAGGTTAATGCAATAAAGAATATTTTTTTCATCAAAATAATTTGTTTCGGGCAATGGCCCGTTTGGGGTTTTGTATATAGCTCAGCGTAAATCAGATATTAAGAATTT
>JABDDX010000012.1 GCA_013287375.1 Bacteroidota bacterium
GCTTTACGGCAATAAAATCCTGTTGAACTGGCACCGGAAGCCTCGGTTGTAGCAGTTTTTGTGCTTGATGTATAATAATAATAAGTCCATAACCGGTTAGTTGTGTTGCCTTGTAATGGCCATAAACAACCGTTATAAGCTATAGTTTGCCCAAAACGAGGATCGCGATTATCATAAAAATGTACCGGGTCCCAAGGATATTTAGTTGAAGAATTAGGTGTACTACCAGTTAAATTAGGTACTTTTCCATCTGCCATAGGGAATGCTATTACTTCATTCCAAGTTGGTGCATTGGAACCACTTCCACCTAATGATTTAGGGGTATTTGATTCTGTTAAGGTATTATTAAACCCGAGATTTTGATCATTAAGCGTATTATATTCCGTAACCATTACAGCTTCAGGATTTACAGGAAGCGCAATTGCAGCACCGGTGCTTGTACCGCCTTGTGTAGTCCACATAGTTACATCCCATTTTGGATAAAGGCCATAACCGCTTGCAGTTAATGTGGTAATAGCATTAGTACTGGCGGTGTAGGCAGCCTGCCAGCGACTTGCATCATTATTAACATTAAACTGCGGGCTTGCCCAGGTTAATAGCACCCTGCCAAGGAATGCTTGTGCGGCCCCTCTTGTAATACGGCCATAATCCTGTCCTGGCCAATTGTTAGGAAGATATACGATAGCAGTATCAAGATCAGCAATGATTTGATTGAACGTTTGTGTTGTAGTATTACGGGGTAATTCGTCGGCCTGTTTTGCAGCGTTACCAACAACAGGCAATGGTGTTAAAACCAGTGGTACGCCACCGTATAACCTAACTAAATCGAAGTAGCGGTATGCTCTCCAGAACAACGCCTGGGCTTTAAACCTATTTTTAGTAGGAACAGGTATCGGACTTGCCGGCAAGTTTGCTATAAAATCGTTTATGTTGCGAATTTTGGCATAGTTATTATTATTTGCATTAGCTGACCCCAAATCGCCAACCGTAGACGTAGTGACCGTACCAAGAGTAAATGTATTGCTTGAATAAGTTTCTTCTGTTAAGTTACCAGGACCAGTGGTACTGATGGTACTGAGCGAACCTCCGTTACCCGCCCATCCTGGTAGGTTGGCCGTATAAATTGAATTAATATACTGTACCGCTACCACTGAATCGCTAAACAAAAGCGTTGCGGTATAAGTAGATTCGGGTACTTTATCGTCAAGTACTTTTTTACAACTTGTTATATCCAGCAGCGCCATTGAAAACAGGGCTGCTAATGCTATGTAATATAATTTTTTCATTTTTTTAATTATTAAAAACCTGCATTTATACCTAATGTAATTGTTCTCTGCTCCGGATAAACATTCACTCCCGATCCCGGTGCCCTGTAAGACTCTGGGTATGGGTTAACTAAATATGCAACATTGGTACATTGTGCAAATAAACGTGCGCTTGCAAGACCTATATGCTTTATCCAATTTCCAGGTATTGCATAGGATATATTAGCTTGTGAGATATTCCAGCTAAAACTGCTGATAAACCAGAAATTACTTGTTACTGAATAATCAGCATAATAATAAGGAGCAGGTAATTTAGCATTCGGCGTTTGAGGTGTCCAGTACCCTTCATTCCATAGCGCAGTCCTGTTTTCTTGCAAATCGCCATGAGCCGAATAATATGTACCATAGTCATAACTACCCAACTGGCCGGTACCGCCCCACGAAAGGCCGGTATTAACACTTATGCTAAAAGATTTGTATGTTACCCCGTAATTAAATCCTAACCCATTATGGTTGCTTGATTTATTGCTCAGGTATTTTTCGTCTGCGTATGCATTTGTGCTTGAGGGGCCTATTATACCGTTATGATCCAAGTCGGCATAATTGATCATACCGGGTGCGGGTGTTAAGCCAAATATTTTAACATTGCTTGCACCACCAGCTTCTGCTGCCCGGGAGGCGATGATAGCATTAGCTTGTGCTTGCGTGCGGATCAAACCTAAACTTTCATAACCAAATACACCACCATCATCAGATTTTCCGTCGCGATCCTGGGCAGTACCTATTATACCTGCAGCCTGCGGCACCAGGATATCTTTATCATCACTCCAGTTGTAAAATGCTGTAACGTTATAGCTCCAATCCTGGTTTATGTGGTCTCTCCATGTAATGGTAATTTCTGTACCAAAGTTGTTTACTGAACCATAATTTTCTACCGGCGCTGTATTGCCAACAGTTAAAGGTGTAGCAGCAGAAGTAGCTGCAAGCATGTCATAAGCGTGTGTAAAATAATAATCAGCGGTTACTGCCAAACGGTTCTTCAAAAATGCTGCATCCACACCATAGTCCGTCTCGAATTTATGGTCCCAGGTAGCATCCGGGTTCGGAAGTGCGGCCGCCGTAATACCATTGCCCCGGCTTCCTTCAGCAAACACGGCACCTCCACTGCTGCCTTGTCCTATATTGTATTGTTGAAAATACTCATAAGCAGATTTGTTTACAGAAGATGTTCCTAATAAACCCCAATCTCCACGTACTTTTAACTGATCAACCCAAGGGGCAAACTCTTTAAAAAATGGTTCATTCGAGATTACCCAACCTGCTGATACCTGCCCAAATCCTCCCCACCTTTTACCAGGTGCGAAGTATGTTGTACCATCTTCACGGCCAGTAAGCTGTAAAAGATAAGTTCCATCGTAGTCATAATTTAAACGCTGTATAAATGATTCAAAGGCATACTCGTACACAATGCTATTGGCCTGATTTACGGTTTGAGTACCTGTGGCAAAATTATCATTTGGTAAAGCCCCTATAATAGGGTTTGTAATTGATGTAACTACCCCATCTCCGCTATTGCCCGTCTGCTCGTATAGTGCTAATGCAGTTATGTTGTTTTTACCGAAACTGTGCTGGTAATTAAGCTTTGCGTCTAACTGATAACTTTTTACAAGGTCAGGACTGAATGTAACATCATCTCCGTTGGAAATTGGCTTTGCAGTTCCTATCGTTCCGCCTGGTATATGATCATTATCGCCTGTTCCTGAATATGTGTAATAAGTAAATGCAGTTCCGTATTGTGATGAAAAGGCTGTATTTATATTATCATTGAATGAAAAGCCTGCCGACAAACCCTTAATGCCAGGTATTTCGTAATCAACATGGGCCAAAAAGTTGGTAACGTAGTCAGGTTGTTGTTCAAAGTTATTTGAGCTTTGTAAAAGCGGGAAGTTTACAAGATCAATTGTGTTTGCAACACTACTGTTTCCAACCGAGTACACAGGGTTCCCATTTATAAAATATGGCATCCATGGCAAGTGCTCACCAAGTATCAAAACGTCATTATTAAGACTTTCTGATGGATATTTCATCCAAAATTCCTTTGCAAATGAATAATCAAAACTAAGGTTAACGCCAACTGTTAAACCTTTTGCTGGTTTTGTTTCGACATTGGCACGCAGGCCCCATTTATAGTTTTCAAGGCCTGAAAAATTGGAGTTTTGATTTGTAAAATTACCTGATATAAAATAGGTCGCCTTATCAGTACCGCCTGACACATTTAAATTTTCATGTTCAACATCGGCTGCGTGAAAATAGTTTTTAAGCCAGTTCTGGTTATTGGCCGGATTGGAGAAATAGGCCAATTCGTCTGGCGTATACCAAGCGGTATTCAATTTATTGTTTACTATATCGTAACCATCAGCTTTAAGCGAATCACCTGTAAGTGCACCAGTCG
The DNA here is from genome assembly GCA_013287375.1 of Bacteroidota bacterium. Lineage (GTDB taxonomy): Bacteria > Bacteroidota > Bacteroidia > Sphingobacteriales > Sphingobacteriaceae > Mucilaginibacter. The sequence continues at coordinate 3,718 of JABDDX010000012.1, forward strand.
GTGACATAACACTCGTTTGTGTGTAGGCATTGCTCCACTTGGCCATTTCTGCACCAGTAAGGTATTTTGGCAGTTGCATGGCATTTGAGGTACCAAATTGGCTTGAAAAACTAATCTTTGGCGCGCCTATCCTTCCTTTTTTGGTACGCACTATAATTGCTCCATTGGCACCGTTCACACCATAAACGGCAGCTTCGGCATCCTTTAATATAGAGATACTTTCAATCTCACTCGCATCTAAAAGATCAAAATCTGCCTCAGTACGCTGTACATCATCAATAATGAAAAGCGGAGTAACAATGCCCCCATTTGAATTGAGCGTTACAGGATTACGGATTGTTACGCTTGATGTTGGCTGGCCTGGTCGGGCATTTTCGGTTATATTCAGACTAGGGGTTTGCCCAGACAAAGTACCAAGAAAGTTAAGACCAGGTATATCCTGAACATCTTTAGGACTAATAGTAGCTACCGACCCTGTTAAAGTGGATTTCTTTTGCGTACCGTAACCTACTACTACAACCTCATCGAGGCTGTTATTATTAGGTACCAATTTAAAATCCGCATTTTTTTCGCCTACTCTTAATGTCTTCGATTGATAGGAATAGCCAACAAAGCTTACACCTATTACAACGTTTTGTAAGTTGGTTACTTTTATAGCGTATTTGCCATTTACATCGGTAACGGTTGCTGCACTACTACCTTTAACCTGTACGGTTACGCCAGGCAGCGGTTGGCTTTTTTCATCGAGCACTGTACCTGAGACAGTTCGATTCTGTGCTTTTAGCACGTTGCTGATGCTGAGTAGCAGCAACACTAAAAATAAAAGGTAAATTTTTCTCATAAAAATTAGGTTAATTTATAATTGGTATATATTTAGGGCTTATTTAATAATACTTCTCACTTTATTATCAAACTCATTTTACTTTCTTATCCTTTTTGGCTGGATTTGTCTTTAATACGCTGCTGCCATTCCGCTGCCTCTTTCTTCATATCATACCCCTGGGCTGATAAATAGTTATTAATCCTTCCTTTGTATTTACCAAACCAGGCATGTTTTTTTTCTGATGATTCTGCATCTATGGCGTGCTCCCTCGCTTCTACCAGCCATGCTTTAATTTGTTTTTTTTGCACATCGCTTAAGTTTGGGATTTCATCCAGGTAGGCATTATAAGTTAAAGGCAATATCCTGTAGGTCATTTGATCTTTAACCTCATCAATCTGCTCATTGTTTAACTTAGTGCTAAGTTTTGCTAAATAAGTACGGTGTAACTTATCAAGTTGCTTATCCACATTGCTGTCAATTGCGGCTATTTGTGTATTAGCGGTAGTTTTATCATCACCCTGCTTTGATTTTATATCTTTTACTTGTTGATTGCGGGTGTCATGTATAGCGCTTAAGTCGCGGTACTGATCTACTATAATAGCAACTACGCGTTTAAACTTTACAGAATCAGTAATGTTAAGCGCTGTAACAATCTTTTCTGATCTTTTGGTAATTACTTGTGTATAATTTGCCTGCTCATTAGCATCTGTGCTTTGAGCATAGGTAAAGCTAATACTGCATAATGTTAATCCGGCTATTAAAAGGTATTTCTTCATTATTATATAGTATATCAAAAATGGTTTATATAAATTCTCACTTTATTATCCAATTATCAACAAGATAATTGTACTAAAAACACTAATTAATTATTCAACTAAACATCAAATACTTAATCCAGAAAAAATAATATATATAATTATTAATTGGTTTTATAATCATGCAGACATGCAATGCATTTAGACTGTCTACAATAACAAATATCATTGAAACGTAATTGTTATTACTACCCATATTTATCAACTTATTGTATCATCTTATCATAAGGATAATTAGTGTATATAGCAGTATATTTACATTGTATTTTACCAGGATGCTTGATGGGATCAACTTTTTTTCAGTAAATTTAAAATCTCAACCCGGATAGCCAATTATTTCCAAGCCAATTATCTGATTATTATTTTAGTAGATTTTAGTTCAAAATGAAACCACATTTTCTTAAAGTAGCTGTACAACCGCAAAATTCCTTTAGTATAAGCCATGATATTTTGCCTACCTTCAGGGGCATATGGCACTATCATCCGGAGCTTGAACTGCACTATGTTATTAAAGGAGAAGGCGTACGTTTTATTGGTGATAATATCAGCAACTTTTCTTCGGGAGAAATATTGCTGCTAGGAGAAAAATTACCGCATTGCTGGCGTTGTAAAGAAGAGTACTTTCAACCGGATTCCGGACTTAATGTAGAAGTGATTGTTATACACTTTTTGCCTGATTGCCTTGGGCGATATTTATTGAATTTACCGGAAGCATATTTGCTGCCAAAACTTTTTGAAAAGGCTAAAAACGGCCTTATTATAAATGGCAAAGCTAAAGAAGAACTAAAGCAATTAATGCACCGCGCGGTAAATGCCAATAACCTGGATAGGATTATTGTGCTGCTATCTATACTTAAAGTTTTAGCTGAAAATGAGGATTCTGAACCGATAACATTATCGCATAACGAATTTCATCAATCAAACGAATTAGATACTATACGCCTTAATAAAGTTTGCTCATATACCCTGACTAATTATAAGAAGGAAATAAGCTTAAACGAGATTGCTGCAATTGGCAACCTGAGTGTTACATCGTTTTGCAGGTATTTTAAGTTGATGACCAAAAAGACATTCTCTGACTTTTTAACAGAGATAAGGATAAGCCATGCCTGCCGGTTTTTGATTGAGGATAAATTGCCTACGGAAGTAATTTGTTTTGAGTGTGGATTTAACAATATTTCGAACTTTTACCGGCACTTTAAAAAAGTAACCGGCATGACTCCGCTGGAATATAAGAGAAGATATTTGAAAGGGCAAACCACTCATGTTGTTGCTCAAAGCGCTTAATCTACTTTGTGTTCAAAGTTAAAGTTGACGGCATTAGACCTCTTGAGGTAGCTTCTACTAAAACCTCCCCTTTTATTTTTTGTGAGCGCACTATCAGCAGGCACATGCCGTGGAACGCTTTGCGGTAGTTCGCTTTAAATGGTTCCATACTTATTTGGGAGCCGTTATCAACGCCTGCAATACTGGCAGCACCTTTTACTTTAAAAGTAACGAGGTTTTCGGCATCGGGGATTATGTTTCCATCTTTATCCAAAACTTTTACTGTGATAAATGAGAGGTCGTTGCCATCAGCATAAATAGATTTCCTGTCGGCAATTAGTTGAATTTTCGCAGGTGCACCCGCTGTATGAATTTCTTGTGATAATACGATCTTTCCATTTTTACGGGATATTGCTTTTAATGTGCCCGGCTCAAATTTCACTTTCCATGACACATGCAGATCATCTCCTTGTTTTTTCTTGATTCCTAATGATTTGCCATTTAAAAAAAGTTCCACTTCGTCGGCCTGGCTATAGTATGCCCAAACATCAACCAGTTGGCCTGGTTTCCAATTCCAGTGAGGTAAGAGATGCAGAACTGGTTTATCCGTCCACTCACTTTGGTACATATAATAAACATCCTTTGGAAAGCCAGCCAAATCAACAATACCAAAATATGAACTGCGGGCAGGCCATGGATATGGCGTTGGCTCGCCCAGGTAATCGAAGCCCGTCCAGATAAAAAGACCGGAAAGAAAGTCGTATTTTTTAATAATCTTCCAGGTTTCTTCGTGCGTTGAGCCCCAGTAAGCGGCTACATTATCATAAGCAGTGACTGCAAATTGAAGATTGCCTTGTGTAAATGGAATTTTTGAACTTTGTGGCCAATGGCGGGTAGTATCGGTTGGTGTATCATAAAATCCCCGGGTTTCCAACGCCGACATGGTTTCCGTAGCGATAAATTTTTGGTTGGGATAATTCTTTAAAAAATCAGCATATACTTCCTGGTGGTAGTTTAGGCCAACCAAATCCAAAGCACCTGATTTATAGATGAAATTTTTATGTGGATCAGATTCGCTTAAAGCTGATGTAACCGGACGGGTGTCGTCGAGATTCTTTACGATCTTAACCAGTTCGCGGGTTATTGCAATACCGGTGCTATCAAATTGTTCGCGAATCTCGTTACCTACACTCCATATAAAAACGCAGGGGTGGTTACGATCGCGGAGGATTTGGTCTGTCAGATCTTGTTTGTGCCATTGGGCCCAGTCTTCATGATAATCGTGTTTAGTTTTTTTCTTGGCCCACATATCAAATGCTTCATCCATTACCAAAAAGCCCATTTTGTCGCAAAGGTCCAAAAACTCAGGTGCAGGCGGGTTATGCGAAGTACGGATGGCGTTACAACCCATTTGCTTTAAAATTTGCAGCTGCCTTTCAATTGCACGGGTATTTACTGCTGCGCCCAAAGCCCCCAGATCATGGTGCATGCAAACGCCTTTTATTTTTATTTGGATGCCGTTTAGAGAAAAACCCTTTTGACTATCGAACTTAAACGAGCGGATGCCTATGTTAACTTGATAATCGTCCAATAATTCGTTCCCCTTAAATAACTGCAAAACGACTTTATATAAATAAGGATGATCGGTAGACCATAAAATGGGATTTTTAATTACTACATCTCTAATGGCACCAACCTGATTAATTGATGATAAATTATCGGCAACAACTTTGCCCATTTCGTTATAAATAATAGCTTTTAAACTCAGGCTTTTATCGGTAGATGATATGCTGGTGCTGATATTTACAATTGCACTGGAATTACTTATTTGTGGTGTGGTTATAAAAGTACCCCATTGTTTAAAATGGGATTTATTTACTGTAGTAAGCCATACATTACGATAAATGCCTGAACCGCTATACCAGCGTGAATTAGGCTGATCGGAATTGTCAACCCTTACCGCAATAATGTTTGTTTGATTTCCAAATTTCAGATAACCGGTAAGATCATAATTGAAAGAGATATAGCCGTTAGACCTTTTGCCCAGGTAATGGCTGTTTATCCAAACTTCGCTGTTACGGTAAACGCCATCGAAATTGATGATGATGTTTTTGCTTTTTGACGATAATGGTAATGTGAATGTTTTGCGATACCAGCCAATCCCTGTTGGTAAACCACCCTCATTTGCTGTGGATGGATTTTTTTGGCTGAAGCTACCTTCTATGCTCCAATCATGCGGCAGATCGAGGGTGCGCCATTTGTTGTCGTTAAATGTGTTGCTTTTGGCTAAACTGTCATCGCCAAGCATAAACTTCCAAGTACTGTCGAAATTTTCGACTTTTCGTACAGATTGTGCTGATGCGCTAAACCAACCTGCAAAAACAAAACTGATGAAAACAAAAAACAGCTTCATGTAATGATTATTTTTTGATTTTTACCGGGGGCGCAATGTAATTCAATGTGCTTTTGCCCATATCTTTTGATGTAGCTACCGCGATACCACGCTGCTGCGCTTTATTAACGGCACAGTAAAAATGATAAACTACACCTTTCCAGTATATCACCTCAGATTTATGCGCGAATTCATTATCAAAAGGCTCTGATGCCTGTATTAGTTTTGCACCCGTCCAATCTGTCCAATGTACTAAATCATATGAGCAGGCAAAGCGGTTAAACACGCCGCCGGGACCAGTCTTCCAGAATGCGCCAAAATAGAACATTACATAAACATCGCCTATCTTTTGAATATCAGGATCGCCGGTTATGCCGGGGCCATGGTTTAATACCGGGTCTTTACCATAACGTTTCCAGTGAATCATATCATCAGAAGTGGCCATGCCAATACGTTCGGCTCCGCGTTTTTTATCCACACTATCGCCGTTGGCATTGTAATACATCACAAAAGGGTGCCCGGTAAGTTTTGATTTATCCCAGATAACGGTTTCTTTATATTGAGTATGATTATCCCACCAACTAACATCGGCATCGGTTGGGGTTAATACCGGGTGATCTAAACGATCCCATTGATGTGCCGTTGTTGGATCCTGGCTGGTGTAAGCCATCCCTATAGAAAGCACACCTTTTTCATAACCACGGTCATGCCCACCGAAATACGACATCCAGTATTTGCCGTCATATTTTTGTGGTTGATAGCTCCCACCCCATTTGTTATCTATGAGCGCCATGTAGCCTGCTTTTTGGTTGTTATCCCAATGAGTAGTATCCGAAAAGGACATGATACGGCCCATGGTATTCCAATGCAGCAAGTCATTACTATTTGCCAGCCAGGTTTCGTAACCACGACCGTTAAAAATGATGTAGGTCATGAACCATTTTCCATTCTTTCGGAATACAGTAGGGCAATCTGTTTTTTTGATATTGCTATCAGTTACCATTACCAAACCATATTTGTAAGGCGTTTTTACCTGATCGTAAATTTGCTGCATTATCTTGTCAGGTACTTTATTAATATCTGATTGCGCATAAGCTGTGTTTAAGCTAATTATGCTGATAAATGCAATTAATAAATATTTAATTTTCATGGTTGAATGATCTATTTTCGTTTGCGATGAAATCATAAGTACCGGAGCCAATTGCTATTAGTGCCTTATTATTTTTGTAACCTAAGAACTTGATATTCTTAACTATGCTAATGGATTTTCCACTTTCTGTTAATGCTGCCTTTTCGCTCACTGGCAGGTAAACGGTAGCGGTAGTATTTGCAGGTATTTGAACAGTTAGTTCAAACTTACCGTTAGTCTTTTTCCAGTCTGTTGCTATTACACCATATGGCGATTCATAAGATGCTTTAGCACTGGCTACATCACCAACCGGTTGCGGCCTGATCTCGATATTTTTCATGGCAACATCGCCTGACGCAGACCGGATGCCCGCCAATCCGCCGTAAAACCACTCCATAATATGGCCGAGCATGAGGTGATCATTGGAAACCTGCGGTAATGCGCCCCACGATTCTGTTAAAGACGTTGCGCCATGTGCCAATTGATAACCATATCCGGGAACATCCGATCGGCTGTTCATGTCAAATATTACATCAGATCGGCCTGCATCATCCAAAACCTTCAACAGGTAACGGAAGCCTATATCGCCAGAGGTTAGGGTATTTCCGTGTTGCTGCAATTCTTTTACAACGTTATTGATTACTGCTTGCTTATCTTTTTGCCCAACTAAACCCATATAAACCGAAATGGCGTTTGCTGTTTGGCTGCCTGTGCCGTATTCTTTTGTTGTTGAGTTGAAAAAGGCTGAATTATAGGCTTGCTTAACCGTTGATGCTAATTTTTGATATTCCGCAGCGTCACGGGTTTTGCCTAACAGGTTTGCAATCTTAGTTAGGATATTAAGATCATAATAGTAAAAAGCGGTAGCCGTAATGCCTTTAGGTGTTTGCTGCGAATATCCCGGTGCTTTAGGGCCCTGGTCGTACCAATCGCCTAACCCTTCTGTCAGGATATGCCCTTTAGCCTGTTTGCCCAAATAATCCAGATAGCGTTTCATCATATCATAATTCTGCGCAAGCACCTGATTATCCCCATACCATTCATGCACATACCAGGGCAGGATAATGGCATTGCTACCCCATTCAGGAGAATCACGGAAGGGATCACCGAACTTGGTATACTCAGGTGCAATCTCCGGTATTAACCCATCCGGCGTTTGCGCGAGGCGCATATCATCAATGCATTTTAAGGCGAGGCGGTGAATATCGAAATTATAATGGAGAGCATTGCCCACCAGGTGAACTTCTTCCAGCCAGCCTAATTTTTCGCGGTGCGGGCAATCGGTAAATACGCTTGCCAAATTACTTTTCATCGCCCAGTCTATCAGCGTAAAAATTTTGTTGAACAGCTCATTTGAACAACTAAAAGTTCCTACAATAGAAGCTGAATTGCGGGTATGCAAGCCTTTTATATCTAACATTACCGGTGATGATCCGGGGTTAAATTCTCCTTGTGGCACAGCTCCGTTTACCTGCAAATACCTAAAACCGTAATAGGTAAACTGCGGATGCCAGGTTTCAGGGCCATCACCCTTTAAAATATAATCGTAATAATGCGGTTTGCCCGATCCGGTTTGATTGGCTGTACCATCCTCATGAATCAATTCAGCCGGGGTAATCCTTACTGTATCTCCTTTTTTACCCTGAACGGTGATTTGCGGGATTCCCGATGCATTCTGACCTAAATCATAGACCCATACGCCCGGGCTCAATTGTTTTTTACTTATGGGTGTGAACTGCTGCATTACCCTTAAAGGATCGGCAGCCTGCGCGTTCAATTGCGGAGGGCCATCTACAATTATAGCATTCTGCCATTTTGAATCATCAAAATTCACGGTATTCCAACCCAATTGCTCCAGGTTAGCATTATAATCTTCGCCACCGTAAATGCTGGTGAAGGTTATTGGGCCGGGTGCTGCTTTCCAGCTTTCATCACTTACTAGACTGCCAGTTGTACCGTCCTTATATTCTAATACTAAACGACATATCATTTTCGGATAACCATAAGCGCCGGTCATTTTACGGTAGCGATGATCGCGGGGTATAAAGTAGAAACCATTGCCCAGCATTACGCCAAGGGTGTTACTACCTTGCGCTAATTTTTCTGTCAGATCAAAAGGAACATACAACGCTTGTTTATCATATTGTGTCCATCCCGGGTCGAGAAAATGATCGCCAACTTTAGTACCGTTCAGGCTCATATCAAAATGCCCTAAACCGGAAATGTACATGGTGGCTTTTTTAAGCGGTTTGCTGATGGTGAACGTTTTGCGCAATAATGGAAGCACATCGTTATTTGGCGGCAATCCTTTAGGGCCTTTACCTGCGGGAAACGGCACCATTCGCATGGAATCTGGCATTTTAGCGTAGGCTATCCATTTTGCGCCTTGCCAGTCAACTGGTGCGAGCAGGCCCATTTGCCATTTGGTGATATCGCTCCATGCTGAATTATGATGGTTATCGGAAACAATAACCTTCCAGTAATAAGTTTTTGCTGCTGATAATGGCTTGCCTTTATAAGTAATTTGTATGGAAGCAGATGACAGGACCCGCTTTGAATCCCACATATTACCTATGTTGTTGATTAAGGCTTCCTTATTATCGGCGACTAAAACATGATAAGCCGTTTGTGTGGTATTTCTTTGATCAGATTGTAGCACCCAACTTAATTTTGGTGAGATCGATTCCACTCCCTTGGGATCAGACTTATATTCGCACATCAAATTGGTCACTTTTAAGCCTTGTGCAAATACCTGTATCGGCAGCATTAAAAAAAGTATGTAGAATCTTTTGATCATCATTTTTATCATTTGGCAACATTACTGCATTTCTAATCCCAATATAATTAGTCCTTTTGCGTCAATAGCTGTTAATATCACCTTATAGTTTCCTGCGTTAATACTACCATTAGTTGATGTGCTTACTGAACCGGATTTACCTTTTGTTAGTGGTTTAAAGTTTAATACTTCGCTCTTCATGATAGTACCATCGGCAGCCTCTAACTGCATTTTAACCGTAAAAGTTTGCGAACTATTGTTATAATACTTAAAGTTTAAATTATAGCTATCGGCTACACCGGGCGTAATGAGTAGCGTTGCTATTGCATCCGACGATCCTGTGAACCGTAAAACTTTTTTCTTATTTAAAGTATCCTGGATTATTCCATCGCCTTGAATTGAAGCATTGGCAACATCGTACTTAATACTCCTTTTTAGGTCGATGGCAGGTTCGAGCGTGGTAACGGGTAGAACAGCCACGGTATATTTTCCGTTCTTGCCATACTCGCCCAATGGAATTACCGAGTTGGCGGCATATCTTTTTTTATAAAGCGAGAAATCACTACTCCCGTTTTCATCTGTTTGCAGGGATAATCCTGTTGGCTGATAATCTTTTAACCAGTATGGCCGATCTTCAGCCTTAACATTCATGGCGATGTAAACATCGGCAGCGACAGTAATTGAAAAGCTTGCTGGATGAGAGGCATCGTTTGATGCGGTTTTAATCCAGTCAGCGCCATATAAAGCAGGCGGTAATTGACTGAAACGGATGTTTGCATCAGGATAAACTTGCTGACCAATATCCATCCATGATTGTACTGACCATTTATTTTGTTTATCACCGTTAAGGTTTTTGATGGCTCCGCCTGACGATGCTGCCGGAATTGCTTTTTGGTTTAATGTACTTATAGCAATAGCTGAAATAATAGCTTCCCCAGCGGCGGTATGCGGGAAAGATATTTGCATTTGGCCGCCTGTTATATGAACGGTAAAGGTTTTTTTCAGGGCATTATCAGCGCCTGCTTCTTTCCAGATATCGAGATCTTTTAAAACCGTTTTGTTGTTGATGGCTACATCAAACAAGCGCCAGCCGATGCAGTCCATTCCGCCCCCTATGCCGTACCAGGGCTCGGTAAAATAAAGCTCTACCCGGTAATCGCCATTCGGCACAGGGAATTGGTATTTTAGTTTGTTCATCCCAAAGCGGTAGGACTGGAGTAGCTGTTCATCGTTAGTAGAGTGGATTATATAAAAGCTTCTTTGCTGGCTTCCGAAAAAAGCGGGCATGCCAGGGTAATCGTCCGTCCATGACAGAGATCCCCAGGTTTTCGCGCTGGTTTTGTGTGCATCGGCCATCCATAAGTTGCCTTGATGATCGGTATAATCGGGGCCACCGCAGTTTACGCGATAGAGGTATTTGTAGCCTTGAGCAGGTTTGAGAATATCTGAATTTCCTGATGACAGTTGCTTTAAATTTGGTGCTGCTGGCAAGTGGTTTAAAACGATATAATCCTTCGCTACAGCCTTACCATTTACATAGCCAATGGCATATAGGATGTTGTATTTGATGTCGACATTATCCCATTGGAAGTGGGTACCTATGCCCTGCCGTGTTTTTTTTCCGAGCGAAATTTTGCCTGCATCGTTAAATAATTCAACTTCGTCGCAGTTGGAGTAGACTGTGATGCTATCTTTTTTGCCCGGCTTAAGCCACCTGTTTGGCCAGGTGTGGGACACGATGTAAACCATTGGCTCTTTTGCCTTATCGGCATAGTTGGCACGGTACATATAGAAGGCATCAGTTGGCTGCCCCCAGATGGTGAATAAACCTTTGTAATTTACAGGCCCAACACGGTCGAGTTCGCGGTCGCCCTCGCCGCCTTGTACACGGCCCGGGTTTTCGTGCGAATAGAGCAGCCACATAAATTGACCTGCCGCTTTATCTTTTACGGATTCGGCTAATTGGACTTTCTTTTCCAATAACTGGGTCATGCGGTCTTCACTTAGAACAGCCGTTTGCGCAAATGGTCCGTTGGTGTGTAAATCAAGGCTGCGCCATGCGCCGTACTCGCCTACTAAAATGTCTTTTTGCAGATCGGAAGCATAATCTAATACGTTACCGCCATAGGTACCCGACCAGTTTTGTGGAACGTCCCAATCTGTTCCTCTGCCGCCGTTACAGGTTGTTATTTTGCGTTGCGATGAAGCGGTTGGATCAAGGCTGCGAATGATTTCGGAACATTCTTTAGCAAAATCTTCGGGTAAACGGCTTTCGTTTTGGAGTCCCCATAGGATTACTGACGGGCTGTTTCGGCGTTCGATTATCCAATCTCTTAGCAAGGCTTTAAAGTTTTTTCTGAATTCTGGGGTATCGTACCAAATGTGCGCGGTGTATTGCGGCCACCACAGGACGCCCAGCTTGTCCCAATACTTTTGGTATTCGAGATTATGCGGTTGATGCGCATCGCGGAACCCATTAAAACCAGCCGATCTTAATTGCATTACCCTTGCCCTTATTTCCTGGTTACTGAAGGCGTGGCTATTGCCCATTAAATGCTCGTATTCGGCTATTCCGTTGATGAATACGGGTTTGCCGTTTATATAAAAGCGGTTATCGCCATTGTTACGGCCAATGGGCCAGCTGATCCAGCGGATACCATAGGGAATGGATGTTTCATCCACCAAATGCCCGTTGATGGTTAGCGCTGCTTTGACCGTGTACAAATACGGATCAGCAGGCGACCATAAACGCACAGCCTTAACATCCGGCATAATTTGTTTCGCGGTGATTGTTGCACTTGCCGCTATATTGATAATCGATTTTGTTTGAGCAACTAGCTTCCCGTTAGCGTCGATCAGTTGATCGGTAACGGTTGCCTCACAAGGCTTATCGCCATAATTTTTCAGGGTTGTTTCTAAGTTTAGTGTGGCTGATCTTTCGGAAACTGTGGTATCATTCCAAACGTGGATACCGAATGGTTCTACCCGAATAAGGTCGGTTACGATGAGGTGGACAGGCCTGAAGATCCCCATAGGTTGTGAGCCTTCAGAAAAACCCGGATCATCAGAGTCGGCACCGCATACCCAGGGAAGATCTCTGATAAAAGCCGGATGATCAGCCCGAACGCAGAGGAGGTTGCTGCCTTGCTTGATCGCATTGGTAACATCGAGCGTAAAAGTGGTGCGACCACCGGCATGGTAACCCACCTGTCTGCCGTTAAGCCATACTGTAGCATATGAGCCAACTCCCTCGAACCATAAAAAATAACATTTATTGGGCTGTTGCTTAGTGACTGCGAAAGTTTTGCGGTACCAGGCGTAACCATGAAGATTGCCATGTTTTAAGCGGCGATAACCTCCGTATGTATCCCAATTGTGCGGCACATCAACAGTTAGCCAGTTTTTATCAGCAAAACCTGCTTTTTCAAAACCTTTATGGGCGTTTATGTTATGTTCATCGGCAGTGGTGTGCCAATTGTTGTTTAATAATATTTCCTGGCGGATATTTTGCGCTAAAGCTGTTTGGCAAGCAGCCATCATAAAAAGCACAAAAGCCATGTGGCAAAGCCATCGGCAAATACATTTTATATACAGCTGCTTATTATTTAACACTTTCCATACGATTTAATAAGCCATCGAAATCATAACTCACGCCTTTTTGAGTAATGATATTAACTATTTTGCCATGGTACATCAACTTACAATTGCCGCCTGTTGTAGATGTTACCTTAATGTATTGCAATTGCCCATGAACCCAACTATAACTTAATATAAAGCCACCTCTTGCACAGATGCCAACAACTTTGCCAACGGGTAAAGTTGTTGGTAATGCCGGCAGAATCTCTATCGCATCGCCCTGACTTTGCAGCAGCATTTCGGCAAGGCCTGCGGCACCGCCAAAGTTGCCATCTATCTGGAATGGTGGATGGGCATCAAATAAATTATGGTATACTCCGCCTCTTTCTTTTCCCAAGCTTACATCGGCAGGCGAAAGTAGCATGTCAAACAAACGCATCGCATGGTCGCCTTCTTTTAACCGGGCGTATAAGTTTACTTTCCAGGCGATGCTCCATCCTGTTCCTTCGTCGCCACGGTATTTGAGGGATTGTTCGGCAGCCTTCATTAAAGCCGGAGTGTCCCACGTAATATCTGTACCGGGATAAACGCCCCACATGTGCGATACATGGCGATGTGTATCGGCGGTATCGTCTTTATCCTCCATCCACTCCTGTAATTGACCATAGCGACCAATTTTATTAGGCGCGATTTGGCCGTACATGGATTTCAGCGTATCTATAAACTTATTATGGATGCCCAAAACACCGGCAGCAGCAATTGTATTTTTGAACAGATCACGAATGATCTGATGATCCATTGTCGGCCCGGCAACCAAGCCGCCATGCTCGGGTGAATTTGATGGTGTGCTAATGAGGTAGCCTGTTTTAGGGTCTTTGGTTAAAAAATGAACAAAAAACTCAGCCGCGCCTTCCATATCCGGATAAGCCCGGTTTTTTAAAAATGCCTGATCCTTGGTAAACAAATAATGCTCCCATAACTGGTGACAAAGCCATGCACCGCCACTTACCCAAATACCATGCGTAGATGAATTTACAGGGGCAGTTCCGCGCCATATATCAGTGTTGTGGTGTAGTACCCATCCGGGCGCATTGTAGTGTAGTTTGGCTGTGGCTTTGCCTGTTTTTGCCAGATCATCAACCGCATTAAAAAACGGGGCACTACATGCTGATAGATTTAATTCCTCGGCAGGCCAGTAATTCATTTCTAAATTGATATTGGTGGTAAATTTACTACCCCAAGGTGGTGTTAGCAGATCGTTCCAAAGTCCCTGTAAATTTGCAGGCTGGCTATTGCCCGGGCGTGATAATGAGATCAGCAAATAACGGCCGTATTGCACATATAAGGCTATCAAGGCAGGATCGGCAGTATTGCTGAATTTTAGGATGCGCTCATCAGTAGGTAAGCTATCATTTGGAGTAGACCCTAAATAAAGAAAGAACTTATCGAAATAAGATTGATAATCTTTAACATGAGCGGCCATTATAATCGCATAAATTCTACCTGAAATTTTGCTAATAATATTTTTACAAATCGCATCAGGGTTGCCGGAAACATCTTTATAACTTTTAAAATTGGTTGCGGCGGTTAGGTATAGCGTAGCCTGGTTAGCGTTGCTAACAGTTATATCATTTGCATTTACCACCACTTTGCCACCTATCGCCTCAATATGTAAATAACTAACGCCCCGCAATACGCCATCACTAATTTTCAGCGATAATGCCAAGGTATGGGCATCGACTTTGTGAATATTGAAAGACTTGTGTAAGGTTTTAAGTAACGCGTTAAAGGTTATGCTGCCGGGCTGGCTTGCTGTTAGGTGTACCGCTATAACCTGATTGGGTGCGCTTCCAAAGTATTCGCGGGTATAGGTAGTACCGTTTGATTGGTAGGTAACATGCGCGATGGCTTTGGTCAGATCAAGATCGCGGGTATAGTTTGACACCTGCTGTTTAGGGAATTGCAAGTAGAGATCGGCAAAGGGTTGGTATTCGGCATTATATGCAGGGTGAGCTGGCGGTGAATCATTTTGGATAGCATATTTCCAATTTGATTTTAGTGGGATAAAGTTTGCCGGTGCATCTTTTTGATAAACACCCAGTTTTTCTTTTACCGTAGTTAATCCGCCTTTATCATAAAAATTAAGTACCTGTATAGCTATGGTATTTTTGCCGGGATGAAGCAAACCTGCCGGGATGGTATAACTACGATTTGAATTATTACCGGAAGAGCCAACCAAATGACCATTCACATAGGTAAAATCCATATCACGAACCCTACCAATATTTAACACCATCGCTTTCCCAACCATGTCTGCTGGCAGATCGAAGCTATTGCGAAGCCAAACGGCGCCATCTAAACCCTCAAAACCGGGAAGTACCTCCCAACCGTTTACTTGCGGCTGCGTAATAGTTTTCCAGTTACTGTCATTCAAATCAGTTGTAGCATACGATACATCCGAACGCATTTTTTTCACCCATGCTACTGAATCGGCATCATAGGTAAACTCGTGGCTTTTCATCCCCATAAAGTGTTCCTGTGCAATTGATTCAGCCTCGGCTTGTTTGCCTTCAGCGATGAGACGACGGATGATGGGTAGATATTTTGCTGCTCCCTTACGGGCGTAAGCTCTCGGGCCGCCGGTCCATAAGGTTTGCTCATTAAACTGGATGCGATCTTCGTCCGCACCGCCAAATATCATAGCACCTAAACGACCGTTACCAATGGGCAGGGCATCTGTCCATTTTTGGGCGGGTTGTTTATACCAAAGTCTTAAATTGCTTTGTGAGAAACCATGCTCAGGATTAATCATCGCGAACAGCAGAACCGTTGCACTAAGTAATATCCGGGTTGTAAATATGTTGGTTTTCCTGTTCATTTAAATTAGTTAAACAACCATCTTAAATCTTTGATGTTACCTTCGTTACTTAAGCCTGCATCATAAACCGGGATGGTGGCCGAATCATCCACAAAACCCAATACTAAACATGCACCTTTACCTAAACTTAAGGTATTATTACCTGCTTTGAAAGTATAAGTATGCACATTCACCGGGGGTAAACCATCGATTTGTATGGCATTGGCAATCTTAATATCAGCCTGACCATAATCATTTGCGGTGGCGTCTGTTTCCAGTTGGGGTTCCTGTAAATACTTGCTTTCTTTGCTTAAAAAATATCCAACCAAAACTTTAACAGGTTTTGTATTAGTAAAATTTATGGTTGTACCATCGGCAATTTGCATTGCCCTGTCCAATTTAATACCCTGTAAGCCTGTTAATTCAGAGGCAATGTTTTTGATTTGGGCGGAAGTATCCGTAAACACCTGCCTGCCTGCTGATGCTTTGTAAAAATCAACATTAGTTAAAGTTACCAGGGCGTCAATCAATTGTATCTTTTGTTGCTTTTTGGCGATAGACTTC
Source organism: Bacteroidota bacterium (assembly GCA_013287375.1). Classification (GTDB taxonomy): domain Bacteria; phylum Bacteroidota; class Bacteroidia; order Sphingobacteriales; family Sphingobacteriaceae; genus Mucilaginibacter. The sequence continues at coordinate 19,916 of JABDDX010000012.1, forward strand.
GGCATTTTAAGGGAATCAATATTCCGCTTAAAATTATTTAGCTCCTTTTGGTAGATGGGCAATAACTCAACCCAGGTTTTATTTTTACCATCGTTACCCCCTACCGGTATTTTGCGTTGCTTGGTTTGCATACTGTTGGCATACAAGTAGGTATTTTTGGTAAGATCAACCAATTGCTGGTAATAATTCAGACTGATCTGCAATTCAGGCAAGGCCTTATCCAAATCGCTTAAATCATCAGAATATTTGTAACGCAATACCCATAATGCAGCCTTTACCTTATGCGCATAGGAATTAGCCATGGCGTTATAACAGTACATATCATTTTTAAGGCGATCAAATTCCGCTTTATCAGTAGTTACACCTTTATCAGCTGCATCAATAGCTTTAACCGCGTCGTGGCCTTCTTCTATTATGTCGTTAACTACCTTAACCGGGGTTTCGCCAACGTGTGGCTGGTGTTTCCATTCTTTGGCGGCATACTCGCTTAACATTTCCCCTTCAGGGCCTTCAGAATTGTATAGTAATGAGAATAAGCCATATTTTTCAGGATCAACCAATTCGTTCATGGTCATCCCCAAGGTCATGGTTTGGCGGTTACCATCGGTTATGCCGAAACGCCTTAATATCTTGGGCGAAATCTCGCCGGATTGTTCGTAGGCATCTAAGATATCTTTGCCGTGCTCAAAATCGCAACCGTATTTTGAGGATAATTGCTGTGACCAATACTTAACTTCTTCGCCCCTATCACGATGGCAATTCCATGCATAGCGCGACCATTCTTTATACCAGATCCAGTCCCTGTCCATTTCCAGCTCTCGGGTCGAGGTGTTATCAGCGGTATATGGCCAATCCCAGTAAGACGCCTGCGGATAGATGTGGATACCGTTTGATTCATCAGGATTATGCATCGCCTGAACGCATTTTTGTATAAAATCATCCGAACCATACCTGAAAGGTTCAAGGTTAGCCAAAATGTGAACATTTTCAATTTCAACAGGGCCAAGTTTGCTCAGCGTTTGGTGCAATTCCACCCAGGGGCCGTGAGGTGTATAAGTAGTTAAAGCTTCGCCGTTGTACTTGATCATGGTATACAGGTTGCTATATAATGGTTTGGCATATTTCATATCGGATGGCGCATCAGTATCATGCGCGCGGAGAACGATCGGCGGCTCATCGGTACGGCCTAAAGCATGCAGCCCATCTTTTACGCCCGGAATTATTGTTTTGGTGAACCAATCAATATCATCCTGACCAACACCCTCCATCGCCTCGCCTAAAGTTACCAGCAAACCTACGTTAGGGTATTTTTGTACAAAAGCAGCAATAGATTTACGGGTGTAATCAGCTATGATGGGTACAATATGCCGGTTGCGGTCTTGTGTTTTGAGGTGATTGTGTTCGGCAAAAGGTTTGGAAACGATGATGTTGTAAAAGCCCTGTATCACCCAGATACCGCGTTTATCAGCTTCGCGGGTTAGGAAATTGTATATGTCGACGTTCTTTTCGTAGGTAGCTTCGTCTACCTCCAGGGCATATGGATAATCCTTTACCTTAACGAGCGAAGCAAAGGGGTGACCGCTCCACAGGTAAAGCGAATTCATACGGTTTTGCGCCAATGAATCTAAATATTTAATCCATAAAGCCTTATCATAAAACCAGGGGAAATTTTGCGGGGTATAAGGATATTCATACGTACCGCGACCGGGTAATAGCTCGGGTTTTTGAATTCCTATACAGGCACCACGCAGTATCATTTCGGGCTGATCTGTTTTGTTGATGCTTGCAGGAAGCGAATGGTTTAATTTTAACTCATCCGCCAATTCAAGGCAGCCATATAGTGCGCCGGAGTTATCCGCACCTGCAATAACTATATTGCCGGAGGTGCCATTTATGGCAAACCCTTCTTTACCGGGTTTTTGATTTAGGTGGACATGCCATTTAGTATAATATTTTTTGATTAGGGGATCATTTAACAACCCGACAATTATAGTACTGCCATTATTCTGAAGATTGGCTTTTTCCGTCACAACATAGCCTTGTCCCTTTAACTGCTGCTCCAATTTTTGCACGCCATATTTAACACGTGCATGGGCCGAGCCGGAAAATATGACAGTAACAGGTTTTGTTGATTTTACACCCGTCGCATTACAGATCAATGCGCTAAACAAACAGGTGCAAAAAACAATATTAAATATGATCTTCATAAACTAACAGATACAAACACAATGAAAAGATTTGCTAATATTCGGGCAACAAAACATTGCAGGAAATTGGTATTAAAATAAACTTAGGTTAAAATATTTACGGTTATATAAACAGCCAAATCTATTAGTACAGAGGCATTAAATACTGCTGATTTTTTTCAAGCTATTGTACTATGTTATCATCAAAGAATGACTTAAATTTAAAACCTGTACAATTCAAGAATGTTTCATTAGTGGAACAACAGGTGTTTCAATTCGAGATTTTTTGCGGTTAAATGCTTTAAATTATGCTAAAAAATGGGCAAAAAACGAACCTTTTTTGCCATTTTCAAGGTCTGTTTTGGCGTTTTTTAGATCGAAAAACGACTAAAACAAGCTTATTTGAGTCATTTTTACAATCTAAAAACGGCGTTTTCGGGTAATTTTCGGGCGTTTTTAGGGCTAAAAGTGTACCAACTGTACCACTTGTTCCAAATGTGCCGTGGTACAGTACGGTTATGAATTTAACTTAACAGTTACTTTTTTCAGCTCAGTTCCATGGTAGATAACTTTGCCATCGGCATACACAAAAAAGCCTGCTCCTTGATGATATTTCGATCCTTTTTCGTCCCACAGTATGGTTAGAATATGCCCATGGTAAGCCACATTATCCAGGCAGAACCATGCCCATTGTCCTTTTGGTATCAACGGGGCGATTTCCAGCACATTATCGGCCCGTGGCCTTAATCCAACCAGATCACTGATAACCAGGTCGCAGAAGCCGGAGTGGTTATAGTAGCTGCTTCTTGGGTTATCGCCTTTTAGCCAATAACCTGTTTTTTCGTCCTGATACTCACCCAGATAAGGCACACCCCTCTTGATATGCGACATCGCGTATTTATGAAACTGATCATAAAAAACCTTCTCGGACATATCATCATGATTGGTATAATTGTCGATCAGGTTAGCTAATGCCTTTAATGTTTGGGTAGTGGCAAATGGCCATATCGCCCCATCCCACTCGCTGCCGTGTCCGCTCCCATGTGTACGGAACAGCGGGTGGCGCCTTTCGGCAGTAGTTATACCCCATGGGGCGTTGAACCCTTTGACATCAGGCAATTGTTCCCATTGCTCAGCAAATTTCGACTTATCATCAGGCAGGTTAAAGTACCATGGGATAAAGCCTAATTCCTCGCGGGCATCAGCAAAATGGCCATCTGGCTTTCTTACTTCAAAGAACTTGGCACTATCGTCCCATAAACTATCCTGTACCAGTTGCTTCAGTTGTGCTGCTTTTTGCTGGTAGATGGTTTTCAGCGTGTCGTTCCCGGTTATGGCCGCCATTTTAGCTAAGGCGTTGGCATTGCCGAACATATAGCTATTGATGGTTGGCCGTATATTTTTCACATGCCTGCCGCCACTGATGGATTCTTCCATAGCATCCCGCACATCATATTGCCAAAACAACTTGCCTGGTAACTGGTGTTCGCTTTCCCATTGGCGATAATCATTATCCAAAGCCGGCAGTGATTGTTTGATGAAAGACTTATCCAGGTTAGTTAGGTAGAAATTATATACCGCATCATCTAACCAACTGCTAAAAGCATGTAAGTGTGGCTTAGCTTGCTTAGGATCATCATATAGCCAAAAATTGATATAATCCCTGATGTACTCCCTATCGCGCAGCCAGCGGCCCTCATATATCTGGTGCCCAAGCGCGCTGCTAACGGTATTGTATTCGCCGGCCCAGTTTACGTTGGTGATGAATTCTGTAAATACAAACCCATCAGGAGTTTTTACCAGGTGCTTGCGGAATGTCCACCAGCGGTAATAGTAAATTTTTTCAATTGCAGAGTCAGGGCATTCAAAAAGCGGAACGTTATCTGCCAGCCATTCAAAAGCATGATCGTTTGTGATATAGTTTTTTACGGTTTCGGTATCGATAGAATTAAAATAACTCACATAGTTTTTTAATTTACCGGTAGTAAGTATATGCTTTTGCTGAGCGCTGCAGAAAAGGCTTGCACTTAGTGTTAATATTGTGAAAAAAATTGGCTTCAGCTTCATTTTATTTGCTTTTGATATACAACAGTCGATACCACCTGAAATGTTATAATTGGCTTAATAATTAATGTAAATTTATAGGTATTTATCCTTAATAAACAAGCGCATAGGCCATACATGCTAATATTGTATATCAGCTAGAAAAAATCCTATACTAAAGCACTTTTTGTAGTTCGCATATTTGGGATGATAATTTTAACCTAATTATCGGGTAAATTGTATAAACTGTAACCGGTATTGATAACCAATGTGCCGGTTAACCATCACCAAATTATAATTAAAAAAATGAAGAGGAACATCCTTGCTTTGATTGCCTTAGTGGGCGCTGCCTGTACCTGCCAAACCGCTTTGGCGCAATATCCGCGTGTGCCACCGGCCATGCAGGCAAAAGCAGATTCTATTTACAATATTGAGAAACTACGCTCCGATAAAGCATTTGAGAAAGCTATGCCAGCTATCGAAAAAGACGAGAAGAATGGCAAACCCTATATCCCATGGGCGGCAAAACCATCAGATTTACCACAGGCCAAAATACCTGCGTTTCCGGGCGCTGAAGGTGGTGGCATGTACTCATTCGGCGGTCGCGGCGGCAGAGTAATTGAGGTTACAAACCTGAACGATTATGGGCCGGGCTCTCTGCGCGATGCCTGCGAACAAGGTGGAGCACGGATAGTGGTATTTAATGTTGCCGGTATCATTCATTTGAGCCAACCAATCAGCATCAGGGCACCTTATATAAGTATTGAAGGCCAAAGCGCCCCCGGCGACGGAATTTGCATTGCCGGTGAATCTGTTTGGGTTGATACTCACGATGTGGTGGTAAGGTTTGTGCGTTTCCGCAGAGGTGCTACTGCTGTAACCAGTAGGGACGATGCTTTCGGCGGCAACCCGGTAGGTAATATTATGGTCGACCACGTTTCAGGAAGCTGGGGATTGGATGAGGTTATGTCCATGTACAGGCACGTTTATAATCGTCAGGGTAAAAAGGGAGATAAATTACCGACCGTAAATATTACCATGCAAAACTGCATGTTTGCTGAGGGACTTGATACTTACAACCATGCATTCGGCAGTACGCTTGGCGGCTTAAACAGCACCTTTATGCGTGATCTTTGGGCAAATAATATCAGTCGTAACCCTTCGGTTGGTATGTATGGCGATTTTGGTTTTGTAGACAACGTAATATTTAACTGGTGGGACAGAAGCGCCGATGGTGGTGATAACAATTCACTATTTAACTTCTTTAACAACTATTACAAACCGGGACCGATAACAGATATTAAGAAACCTGTTGGGCACAGGATATTAAAACCAGAATCGGGCAGATCGCCGCAAAGTAAGGGCTTATTTGGCCGTGTATATGCCAATGGTAATATTATGGAGGGTGATGATAAGGTAACCAAGGATAACTGGGATGGCGGTATACAAATTGGTGAAATGCCGGATGCCGGCAGATATACCGACAGCATCCGTGTTAATACACCTTTCCCGATAGCGCCGATAACGGTTATCTCTGCAAAACAGGTGTATGATTATGTTTTAGATAATGTAGGCTGCTTTTTACCGAGAAGAGATGCTGTTGATAAGCGTATCATCAACGACGTAAGAACAGGCAAAATAGCTTATGTGGAGGGTACAGATAATAATAATGGCAGCAAATGGGTTAAACACCGCCTGCCCGATTCATCATACAAAAAAGGCATTATAACTGATATTGCGCAAGTAGGTGGCTACCCTGAATACAAAGGCACACCTTACAAGGATTCGGATCACGACGGTATGCCAGATGCCTATGAAATTAAACACGGACTTAACCCGCATGATGCAAGCGATGCTGCATTACCTGCTAAAAATGGCGGTGGCTATACCAACATTGAGGTTTACCTAAATAGCCTGGTACCATTAAATACTGTAATACCGATAGGATATAAAAACTAAATACCCCTTATACTATTCACAACAAAACCCCTGGTTTGCTAATGCTTACCAGGGGTTTGTTTTTTTATTATCGATTTTTATAGGGGTATAAGCTTAACTAGTTATTGTATCTCTACAGCGCCCTCAAAGTTTTTTTTGGTTACCTGCGGCGAGAATGAAGCCATGAATTCTTCGGCTTTCTTTACCATATTTTCCGAGCCGATAAAAATTGGGGAGCGTTGATGCAGTTCTTTTACTTCCAGTTCCAATGTTCTTTTATAACCATCGGATGCGCGGCCACCGGCCTGCTCAATAATAAACGCCATTGGGTTACACTCGTAAATCAAACGTAACTTTCCTTTGATTGAACTTGCTGTACAAGGGTAAATAAATATCCCTCCTTTTATCATATTGCGATGCAGATCGGCAACCATTGATCCGGTGTAGCGCGAAGTATAAGGCCTGTTAGTGGCCTTGTCTTCTACTTGACAGTATTTGATGTATTTTTTTACACCATCAGGAAAATGGGTGTAATAGCCCTCATTAATGGAATAAATTATACCATCTTTAGGTATCGACATATCCGGGTGCGACAAGCAAAACTCACCGATAGATGGATCAAGTGTAAAACCGTTAACTCCTTTACCTGTTGTATAAACCAACATGGTTGATGAACCGTAGATAATGTAACCAGCGGCTACCTGTTGGGTTCCTTTTTGTAAAACATCATCCAGCGTAGCTTTTCCATTGATTGATTTACGCCTGTAGATTGAAAATATGGTGCCAACACCAACATTCACATCAATATTTGATGAACCATCCAATGGGTCAATAGCCACTATATATTTCGCGTCTTTTGAAATTTCGGAATCAATATAAACGTATTCGTCATTCTCTTCAGATACTACTATACAACATTCGCCACCACTTTTTAGCGCTGCAATAAATTGTTCATTAGCATATATGTCTAGTTTCTTTTGCCCCTCACCCTGCACATTGGTAGTACCGGCTTCACCTAAAATATCAACCAGGCCTGCCTTATTAATTTCACGGTTAACAATTTTCGCGGCTATTGCCAGGTCGCGCAGCAACCTTGATAATTCGCCCTTGGCATAAGGAAAATCGGATTGTCGTTCAATTATAAATTGCCCTAGAGTTCTTACTACTGTCATCTGTTCGGTTATTTGGTTAAAATCAGGAAACTTAACTGGTTTATTGTTGGGTTATGATTGATATTATTTATAATATCTTAACCTGAATACAAATGTATTGCCGAAGTAACATAACAACAAGCTTTAGGCCACCTATATTTACTTTAACGTTATCGTAAACAGCCAGCTTTACAGTTGATTACAGCAAAACAAACCCCTATCTCCTATATACGATATTGCTATTTAATGCTTATCGCAACCCCTACATTTATACTCAAGAAAAACATTTGGCGAATTAGCCCTGCAATAGAAATGGCAATATCATACAATTACTTGAACAAATTATACAACATGTAAATAGTGTGCTTTAATACATTTGTTTTATTAAATCTAAACCATAACTAAAATGTTACCGGTTTACATTTTTGCAAATAATAAACGAATGCTGCACAAGGGGATAAAACACGGATCGAATATTTCAGCAAGTAATTTACTATTGCGAAAGTGTTTTTGCGGGACACATATGGAACCTAAATTTCTAAAATAAAATATGATAATTATATCAGATATTATTATCGCGATAAGTGGTAAAGTGAAATATTTATATCAATAATTTTAGAATATATGCTTTTAATAATTTTAACTAACCAATGTATCGGATATACAGACAGATAATATATGATTATAACTAATACCCCACCTCTTTCTGTTTATTTCCCTGGCAAGCTGGTTTTCGCTAATGGCTCACTGGCCGATTTGCCCGCTGAAATCATTAATACAGGATGCAATAATGCTTTTATTGTAACGATAGAACCATTACTTACTGCATTACAACAATTTGTAGAACAGCTAAGGGCGAATAACATTTCGGTTTCCGTCAATACAGGCATCCAACAAGAACCTTCATTTACCGACTTTGAAAATTTACTGGCAGAAGCAAAAAAGATTGAGCCTGACGTCATTATCGGCATTGGTGGTGGCAGCGTGTTGGATGTTGCCAAATTAGTTGCAGCCCAATTGGATAACGATCAATCGATTAACGAAATAGTAGGCTCAGGTCTTTTAAAAGGTCGAAGCAAGAAGTTAATATGCGTACCTGCCACATCAGGTACAGGTAGTGAGGTTTCTCCAAATGCTATTTTAGTTGATGATAGCGATGGCCAGAAAAAAGGGATCATCAGCCCATATCTTGTACCTGATATTGTTTACGTCGACCCGCTTTTAACTATAAGTGTTCCACCTGCTGTTACTGCAGCTACAGGGCTTGATGCTTTAACCCATTGCATGGAAGCTTATACCAATAAGTTTTCCCATCCATTTATCGATGTATATGCATTGGAAGGGATGCGCCTTATTGCGGCTAATCTTGTACAAGCTGTTAAGAACGGAGATGATGAAAATGCACGTTACCAGGTTGCCATGGGTAGCTTACTAGGTGGTTTTTGCCTTGGCCCTGTAAATACTGCCGGGGTACATGCCCTATCCTATCCACTGGGTAGTACTTTTCATTTAGCGCATGGGCTTTCTAACGCTTTGCTATTGCCTTATGTAATGGCTTACAACATGGTAGAAGCACCTGAACGTTATGCCAATGTGGCTTTGGCTTTGGGTTGTATAAAAGGCGCTAACGACTGCGAGACCGCTAAAAAAGGCATAGAAAAAATAAAGGAATTAATAACAGAGTGTAAGGTAATTGCACGGTTAAGGGATCTTGACATCCCTCAAAGTGCTATACCAACAATGGCGAAAGACGCCTTAAAAATACAACGCCTGTTAAAAAACAATCCCCGCCATATAAGCGAAGGGGATGCGATAGACATTTACAACGAAGCGTATTAAAAACAGCATGAATAATAAACAAAAATATAAAGGAATTATAGTTCCGGCTGTTACGCCTCTAACTAAAAACCTGAAGCTGGATTATGGAGCGGTAGAAAAAATGTTTCATTATTTTCATAAGAACCATGTTATGCCTTTTATAAATGGCACAACTGGCGAATCGACCTCTTTACCCTTCAGCCTTAAAAAAGAATATATAATAGCGGCATCAAAGTTAAAGTCAAACAGAGATGTATTGTACGCTGGTATCAGTGCTAATTGTCTGGAAGAGTCTGTAGCACTTGCAAAAATTGGCTTCGACAATGGTGTTGATGCCGTGGCTGCAACTTTACCTTCTTATTATAACTTATCGGATTATCAGATGCTCACCTATTTTGAGCAATTGGCAAACCAGGTGCCCGGTCCGGTAATTATATATAATATCCCGGTTACTACCCGGATGTCAATCCCTTTAAAAATAATTGATGAACTAAGTAATCATGAAAATATCATCGGCACAAAAGATTCGGAACGTAGTGATGAAAGGCTGAATGAATCCCTGATATTGTGGGCAGAGCGGGAAGATTTCTGTCATTTTTTAGGATGGGCACCAAAATCCGTAAAAGCGTTGATGAATGGCAGTGATGGACTTGTACCTAGCACCGGTAATATTTGTCCGTATATTTATGATGAGCTGTACAAGGCTGTAAAAAGCGGCGATCATGATAAGGCGCTGGAGCTGCAAAAACTATCAGATTTAATAGGCGATGTATACCAAAAAGGCAAGCTGTTAGGCGAATCATTATGGGCGCTAAAAGTTTGCATGCAGGAACTTGGATTGTGTAATGAATTCGTGATGCCGCCGTTGTATCCACTGGCGGATGAGGAGCGAAATAAAATACTTAAACACCTTCGCCACACTTTGGAGAAGGAAAACTTATTGATAAAAAATGGAACTAATGTTTGATAAACCAATTATTGGCATAACCATGGGCGATCCGGCGAGCATAGGCCCCGAGATTGCTATTAAAGCCTTACTTAACCAACACATATATGACATTTGCCGGCCACTGCTGGTGGGTGATGCAGATGTATTTAATGATATTATAAATCGTCTTCATCTTGATGCTAAAATCAATCCGATCAATAACGTTAGCGATGCAAAGTTTGAATTTGGGAACATTGATGTTTTTGATCTGCAAAATGTTAAGCTAAATAAACTGGTTTTCGGTGAGGTATCGGCAATGGCTGGTAATGCAGCTTTTGGCGCGGTACAAAAGGTTATTGAACTGGCTATGGCTGGTAAAATTGATGCAACCGTTACCGGGCCTATCAATAAAAAATCAATAAACGAGGCCGGGCATCACTTTGCCGGGCATACCGAAATATATGCTCATTTTACCAATACCAGCAAGTACGCTATGCTGTTGGTGGAAGATAATTTAAGAGTGATTCACGTATCTACCCATGTTTCTTTACGGCAAGCCTGCGACCTGGTAAAAAAGGAAAGAATATTGGAAGTGGTTGAGCTTCTATTTGACGGATTGATAAGCTTAGGCGAAACAAATCGTAAAATAGGTATAGCTGGTCTTAATCCGCATGCGGGTGATAGCGGTTTATTTGGCACTGAAGACACAGAAGAAATATTACCGGCTGTTGAAGAAGCCCGATTACGTGGATACGATGTAGAGGGCCCCGTTCCACCGGATACTTTATTTGCAAAAGCAGCAACCGGTGCATATGGTGGCGTAGTGGCCATGTACCACGACCAGGGTCATATTCCGTTTAAACTTTCGGGCTTTAAATGGGATGCGGAAAAAAAACAAATGGCGAGCGTTAAGGGAGTAAATATTACTTTAGGATTACCTATTATACGCACATCTGTTGACCACGGCACCGCATTTGAAATAGCAGGCAAGGGAATAGCCAGCGCTGACGCCATGACACTAGCTATCGAATCGGCTGTTCAGTTGAGTACTTACAGAAAGCAAATTATAGTTTGATGATAGTTGTTATTGCAGATGATTTAACCGGTGCTGCCGAGTTAGGCGGCTTGGGGTTGAGGTATAATTTGACTATAGAAATTGTAACCGAGATTAATGCGATCTCAAAAGCGGATTTATTAATTGTTGCTACTGATACACGTTCGATGCCCGAAGCAAATGCGCTAAAGGTGATGGAAACGGTAACTACATTGATAAAGGGCATCAATCCTGAAATCATCTTTAAAAAGGTAGATTCAGTTTTGCGCGGCTATGTAGTCAGCGAAATTAATGTGCATTTACAGCAATTAGGCTTAGAAAAAGCATTGCTGGTACCTGCCAATCCCGCATTTGGGCGTACATTAACCAATGGCAAATATTTTATTAATAATGAGCTTATACACTTAACCAGTTTTGCGCACGACCCGGAATTTCCGGTAACCAGCAGCTACGTACATCATATGCTGAGGGTTGATAAAGACGATGTATTTATAGCCAAATGCGATGCGGAAATACCCGAACAAGGCATAACCGTTGGTGAAAGTTTAACCTCTGAAGATTTAAGGCAATGGATAAAAAAAGCCGATAAGGATACTTTATTGGCAGGCGGGGCTGGTTTATTCATATCGTTATTGGAATCGCTTAAACAAAAACAGGGTACTGAAGCAGGTACATATTCAGCTAAAGTTGAAACACCTGCCCTGTTTGTATGCGGAAGTACATACGACAAAAGCAGGAGGTCAATTAAAAAGATACTCGATAACGGCGGCCCTGTAAGCTATATGCCGCTTGATATTGTGCTTTCTCTTAACCCAAGCGATGCGCTTTTTGATGAATGGGCGAGCGAAATAGTATCGTTATTAAATAAACACAAAAAAGCGATTATAGCCATTGATGTTAGCACTACCGAGGCCCATACAATAACTGCCGCCGGTTTGCGTATTAAAAAGGCTATAGTTGTTGAAAAGGTATTTAAACAAATAGCTATAAAAGAATTATTGGTAGAAGGCGGTTCAACAGCGGCAGCCATTATAAATCGTTTAAATTTTGATCGATTCTTCCCGATTGGTGAACTTGGCCCGGGCGTAATTAAGATGAAGGTTGATGCAGTTGATGATCTTTTTCTAACACTGAAACCAGGCAGCTATGATTGGCCTGCTTATATCTGGAATTTCTAATATTCTTATCCTATATTCGATAAATGAATACCGCGCACCTGCATATTCCCGACTATATTATCATCGTCAGCTTTTTATGCATTACCGTTTATTTCGGGTTCAGATTTTCAAAAAAACAAAAAACAACCCAAAGCTACTTTGCAGCAAATGGTAAAATACCATCATGGGCCATAGGGTTTTCTATATTGGCAACGCTGATAAGCAGCATCACATTTTTAGCTTATCCGGGCGAAGGTTATTCATCCAACTGGATATTGTTAGTACAGGGTATGATGGTGCCCATTGTGCTGCTCAGCATGATATGGTTCATCGTCCCTCTATATCGAAAAGTAATCGGCTTAAGCACTTACGAGTATTTTGAAAAGCGTTTCGGCGTTTTTGCAAGATACTATAGCTCATTAGGCTTTGTGTTAACCCATTTCTCAAAAATGGGGACTGTATTTTTCCTTTTAGCGCTCGCTCTTGCCAACATTACAGGGGTAAATACCTTAATCATCATTTCAATAATTGGTGTGGTTATTATTATCCTTGCTTTGCTGGGTGGTATCGAGGCTGTGATATGGCTGGATGTAATACAGGGGTTTATGCTATTTGGCTGCGGTATCGCCTGCCTTGTCATGATCCTTTACTCGGTACATGGCGGCCCTGCCGAGGTATGGCATATCGCCAAAGCAAATGGCCGAACCGGATTTGGGCCATACGACTTCGACTTGAAAAAACTTACGTTTATTGTAATGGCTATAAACGGCATTTTTTATGGCATACAAAAATACGGCACCGATCAAACCATTGTACAGCGTTACTTAACCGCGAAGTCGGATAAATCAGCCATAAGGGCATCATTAATGGGCGTATTTTTATTAGTACCTGTGTGGGCGCTTTTTATGTTCATAGGCACCGCGCTTTTTGTTTACTTTAAACAAAATCCGCTACCCGCAGGCATACGTGCCGATGCTATTTTCCCTTACTTTATAGTTAGTAAAATACCTACGGGGGTTGTTGGGCTTATTATTGCTTCGCTGGTTTCAGCCGGAGTTTGTAGTTTGGGCGCCGATTTAAATTGCCTTGCAGCGGTTGGGGTTGAAGATTATTATAAACGCTTTTATCCAAACCGTACCGATAAAGAATACCTGAAAGCTGGCAAATGGATAGTTTTATTTGCAGGAATTGGTTCTCTATTGATCGCCGCATTGTATCTTAATGCAGGTGAGGAAGGTGTTCTGGGGATTGTATTTACCTTATACGCTATATTTTCAGGTGGAATAGCCGGGATCTTTTTATTGGGTTTATTTAGCGCGCGAGCCAACCGACAGGGTGTTACCATAGGCATAATTGCCTGTATTATTTTCACCGCTTACGCCTTTTTAACATCCACCAAAATAGGAACAGGCCATGAAAAATTGCTATTACTTGACCTGGGAAAATATAATTTCACCCATAATAAGTTGATGCTGGGCGTTTACAGCCACTTTGTGGTAATTATTGTTGGATACGTTGCAAGCCTCTTTTTCCCTAAACCTGTATTGAATAAAAACTTGTTGTACAGCGGCTGGTTGGAAACCAAACGGAATAAGGATGTATAACCGATAATAATTACCCGATAATTATGAATATTTCATCTTAAAATGGCTTTTTTATTAAAAATGAGCTCACCTTGATGATAATATATTATAATACAATGATAACCTTTCATCACAAACAAAAAGCAGATAATAATAGTTTTGGATTAACACATGATGTAGTTAAATCAAGCTTTATTTTGGCTTTGCCTCAATAAAAATGCAAGAAATAATTGCTCTGTTAATCAATTATTAGCCTTTAGTACATGCAAGTTATTTTTGGTGTTATTTTTCACTTTATAGGTGGATTCGCGTCCGGTAGTTTTTATATACCTTATAAAAAAGTAAAGCGCTGGGCTTGGGAAAGCTACTGGATAGTTGGTGGCATTTTCTCCTGGCTAATTGTACCACCGCTGGCTGCATGGCTAACTATTCCTCATTTTACCGAAATTATACATGATACCAGTGGCAATATCTTATTGCTGACCTACTTTTTTGGCCTGCTTTGGGGTATTGGCGGGTTAACCTATGGTTTAGGTGTTCGCTATTTAGGGGTATCATTAGGCAGTACCATTATATTAGGCTTATGCGCTGTATTTGGATCACTTATTCCATCCGTTTATTATAACTTTTTTCCAAAAGATGGAAAAGATTCTATAACCACTTTAGCAACCACCCATTGGGGGCAATTAGTATTATTGGGTATCGGACTAACAGTAGTTGGTATCGTCATTTGCGGTTGGGCGGGCACCATGAAAGAAAAAGAACTTTCAGCAGGACAGGCCGATGTAGAAGATAATAAAGACTACCGTTTTGGATTAGGTATTGCGGTAGCCATTGTATCCGGCGTATTAAGCGCCTGTTTTAATTTTGGTATAGAAGCGGGTAAAACCATGGCTGACTCCGCTAATACAATCTGGATGGCTGCTCATCACGGACAAGGATACTTCCTTTTTCAAAACAATGTCGTATATATCATCATTTTATGGGGAGGGCTAACCACCAACTTTATTTGGTGTATGGTATTAAATGCCCGCAACAAAACCTTTGCCGACTACACCGATAAAAAAGCGCCGCTGTTAAAAAATTACATCTTTTGCGCATTAGCGGGTACTACCTGGTTCCTTCAATTCTTTTTTTATGGTATGGGCGAAAGCAGGATGGGTAACGGCGCCAGCTCATGGATTCTGCACATGGCTTTTATCATCCTGATAGCAAACGCCTGGGGTTTAGTATTAAAAGAGTGGAAAGGTGTAAGCAAAAAAGCACTTACAATTGTTATTGTAGGTATACTGGTTATTATTCTTTCCGTTTTAATAGTTGGAAAAGGAAACTCCATTAAGGATCAGGAGATTACAGCAGTTAGTAGTAAATAACATTAAAAATATAGTTCAACAATTCAATAGTAAAACATATGTCTACCAGCACAACACAATTTAAGCATGTAAGTTATTTATGGGATGATGCCAAAGCAGCCGAATTAGCGGGCGATGAGGTAGCATTACTTATCTACAGGTCGAACCTTTTAGGGGCCGATTTACGCCTGACCAATTACGGCGGCGGCAATACTTCATGCAAGGTAATGGATAAGGATCCATTAACAGGAAAAGAAGTGGAAGTAATGTGGATCAAAGGCTCCGGCGGCGACATCGGCACACTTAAAAAAAGCGGATTAGCCGCTTTATACGTTGATCGTTTAAGAAGCCTGAAAAATGTTTACCGCGGTATCGAGTTTGAAGATGAAATGGTGGAACTGTTCAATCACAGCATTTTCGACCTGAACTCAAAAGCGCCATCCATTGACACCCCGCTGCACGGTTTTTTACCTTTTAAGCATATTGACCACCTGCACCCTGACGCAGCTATCGCAATCGCGGCAGCAAAAGACGGCGAAAAGATCACTAAAGAATTATTTGGCGGTACTATAGGCTGGGTACACTGGCAACGCCCTGGTTTTGATCTGGGTTTACAGCTCAAAGAATGTCTGGATAATAACCCCGGGATTCGTGGTATAATGTTAGGCTCACATGGTTTATTTACGTGGGGCGATACCGCTTACGAAAGCTATATCAACACCCTGGAAGTAATAGAGAAATGTGCCGAGTATTTAGAAGAAAATTATACAAAGAAAGGCGCGGCATTCGGTGGCCAAAAGATTGAAAGCTTACCCGAAGCCGATCGTAAAAAACAGGCGGTAGCCTTAGCTCCTATCCTGCGTGGTTTTTGTTCATCAAAAACACAGATGATAGGTCATTTTACAGATGATGCACGTGTGTTGGAATACATAAACTCCAATGATCTGGAACGTTTGGCGCCACTGGGTACCAGCTGCCCGGATCACTTTTTGCGCACCAAGATCAGTCCGCTGGTATTGGAAATAAAAGCAGGCGACGATTTGTCTGATGTTGATGCCATCAAAGCAAAATTGACTCCTGCATTTGAGGCTTACCGCAAAATGTACGAGGATTACTATAATACCTGCAAACATCCAAACAGCCCTGCTATACGTGATGCTAACCCGGTAGTTATTTTATACCCAGGTGTTGGTATGTTCACCTTTGCCAAGGACAAACAAACCGCACGCGTGGCGGCCGAGTTTTACATCAATGCCATCAATGTAATGAAAGGCGCTGAAGCTATTTCTGAATACACGTCTTTGCCTCGCCAGGAAGCTTTTGATATTGAATACTGGTTATTGGAAGAAGCGAAATTATCGCGCATGCCTAAGCCAAAAGCACTATCAGGCCGTGTGGCTTTAATTACCGGCAGCGCTGGTGGCATAGGTAAAGCTATCGCTAAAAAGTTTGTGGAAGAAGGTGCAGTAGTGGTGTTAAATGATATGAATGCCGAACGCTTACAAGGCGCAGGCGACGAGTTTAAGCAAGCGTATGGCAAAGATGCCTACACTACTGCTACATTAGATGTAACCAAAGCAGAAGAGATACAGGAAGCCATCGCAACGGCTATTTTAGCTTTTGGCGGAGTGGATTTGATTGTGAATAACGCAGGCTTATCTATCTCCAAAACTATTGCCGACCATACTGAGAAAGATTGGGACTTATTATATGATGTGTTGGTAAAAGGCCAGTTCCTGGTTACGCAGGCTGCCGTAGCGGTTATGAAGAAACAAGCAATCGGTGGCGATATCATCAATATTGTAAGTAAAAACGCATTAGTAAGCGGTCCTAATAATGCAGGTTATGGCAGTGCAAAAGCAGCACAACTACACCTGAGCAGGCTAAATGCTGCCGAATTGGGCCCTGATCATATCCGTGTAAATGTGATCAACCCTGATGCGGTGATCAGCGATAGCAATATATGGGCTGGCGGCTGGGCCGAAGGTCGTGCTAAAGCTTATGATATCACTGTTGCCGAGTTGCCTGCATACTATGCTAAAAGAACATTATTAAACGAGATTATTTTGCCTGTTGATATTGCCAACGCTTGCTTTGCGTTAACGGGGGGCTTGCTAAACAAATCAACCGGAAATGTGATCAATGTTGACGGTGGCGTTGCAGCAGGATTTGTAAGATAGTTTGGCAGTTAATAGATCATAGTTCATGGTTCATAGCATTAAGGTACTAAACCATGAACTATGGTCAGCTAATTAAAACTATCACCCATGAACTATTAACCATGAACTAAAAATGCAAATAGAAAAATATACCGTTGATGAATTGAACCATCAACAAGCAGAAAAACACCAACTCAGACTTGAAGGCGTTGCCACTGATATAAATAACCTTGAGGAAGTATTACAAAAATTAAGTGTATTTAACATCGCCATTCCGAGCTGGGCTTTAGGTACAGGTGGTACCCGTTTTGGTCGTTTCTCCGGTGGTGGCGAACCACGCAGTTTAGAAGAAAAAATTGAAGATGTTGGTGTCATTCATGCGCTGAATAAATCCAGCAATTCCATCTCGCTGCATATTCCATGGGATATTCCTGATAATGCAGCATCAATTAAAGCATTGGCGACGCAATTGGGCTTGCACTTTGATGCGGTGAACTCCAATACTTTTCAGGATCAAAAGGATCAGAAACTAAGTTACAAATTTGGCTCATTGCACCATGTAGATAAGGCTGTCCGCAAACAGGCAGTTGAGCATAATATCGAAGTGATCAAATACGGCAAGCAATTGGACTCCAAAGCATTGTCGGTTTGGTTATCGGATGGATCAAACTTCCCGGGGCAACTTAACTTCCGCCAGGCATTCCAAAACACATTGGAAAGTTTACAGGATATTTATGCGGCTTTGCCGGATGACTGGAAAGTTTGGGTTGAATATAAACCTTATGAACCTAATTTTTACTCAACCACCATCGGCGATTGGGGTCAATCATATTTATTAGCTTCTAAGTTAGGCGCTAAAGCAAGCACATTGGTTGACTTAGGACACCATTTACAAGGCACTAATATTGAGCAAATTGTTTCATTATTGTTAATGGAAGGCAAACTGGCCGGGTTCCATTTCAACGATTCTAAATATGGCGATGATGATTTGACTGTAGGCAGCATCAACCCATACCAACTATTCCTGATATTTAATGAATTGATTGAAGGTATGGATGCACGTGGTATGGATCACGCAACCTCAATCGGTTGGATGATCGATGCCTCCCATAATGTAAAAGATCCTATTGAGGACTTGCTGCAGTCTGTACAAGCCATTAAAATAGCCTATGCACAAGCATTGTTAGTAGATAAAAAAGCTCTAGTAGCTGCTCAAAACAATAACGATGTAGCTTTGGCACAGGAGATATTACAACAGGCTTATCGTACCGATGTACGTTCATTGGTAGCAGAAGCATCATTGCGCAATGGTGGTGCTTTAGATCCTATTGGAGCCTATCGCAAGCTGAATATCAGAGAACATTTGATAAAAGAACGCGGATTAAAAACTGTAGCTACCGGATTATAATTAAAATGAGCGCCATACCTGTAATAGCCATATTTGATGTAGGTAAAACCAACAAAAAGCTTTTCCTTTTTGATGAGAACTACCATATTGTTTATGAAAAATCAGCACGTTTTATTGAAACAGTTGATGAGGATGGCGATCCCTGCGAAAACCTTGAAAGCCTGGAACTATCGGTATTTGACTCGCTTCGCGAAGTGTTTAAATTAAAAGAGTTTGAGGTAAAAGCAATAAATTTTTCTACCTATGGGGCAAGTTTTGTACATATAGATGCAGCCGGAAAGCCGGTTGCACCTTTATATAATTACCTGAAAGAATTTCCGGAAGACCTGAAAGAAAAGTTCTATAAAACCTACGGTGGCGAAACCAAACTTGCACGGGAAACCTGCTCACCAGTATTAGGAAATTTGAACTCGGGGATGCAATTATATCGCATCAAACATAAAAACCCACAGTTATTTAATCAGATACAATACAGCCTGCACCTGCCGCAATACTTGAGTTACCTGCTCTTAGGCAAGCCATGTACCGATATTACCAGTATCGGCTGCCATACCGGTTTATGGGATTTTGAAAAAAACGATTATCATTATTGGGTGTACGCAGAAGGCCTTGCCGAAAAATTCGCACCCATTATACCATCAAACGGCACATTTGCAGCAAATAAATTGGGTAATAGCATACCGATAGGCGTTGGTTTACATGACAGCTCTGCCGCGCTTATACCCTACCTGGTAAATTTTAGCGAGCCATTTATATTAATTAGTACAGGTACCTGGTGTATCAGCTTAAATCCCTTTAATCACTCGCCTATTACCGATGAAGAACTGGCGAATGATTGCCTTTGCTATATGCAATACAAAGGATCGCCCGTAAAGGCATCCCGCTTATTCGCGGGAAATGAACATGAATTACAAGTAAAGCGCATCGCCTCACATTTCAACGTAAATACATCCATATTGAAAAACGTGGAGTATGACCCCACTATCATACAAAAACTAACTGACCGTAGCGATAATCAAATTCAGAGTTCGAGACATCAATCTGCGTTCGTTAACCGTGATCTTAGTATGTTTTCAAATCATATTGAGGCCTACCATCAGTTAATTATTGATATTATGGAACAGCAATATCAATCAACCAGGCTTGCACTAAAAGGTACAAAAGTAAGCCGCATATTTGTAGATGGCGGATTCAGCAAAAATTCTATCTACATGAATCTACTGGCCAAAGCTTTTCCAGAATTGGAAATATTTGCGGCATCAATGGCGCAGGCTACAGCAGTTGGGGCTGCCATAGCCATACACCGAAATTGGAATAGTAAAACATTACCTGCGGATATTATCGAGTTGAAATATTATTCAGCTCCGCAGCATACTGCTATCTAATTACTCTTTGTCTGTAGCAGTCGGAGTCATATCACCTGCCTTTTTCTTGGCGATTTGCTGGTCAGCATATGCTTTGAACATCGCTTTCCAGTTTCTTCCGTTATTGGTAAAATAGTCCTCTATCTTGGTTTTATAGATCTTGAAAACCAATGAAATCTCATCAACGTTTTTATAATCGATAGCCTGCTCACGCGCCAGTTTAAGGTTAGTTAATACAAACGCTTCTTCTACCGGTGTGATGTTCGGCACAATGCTTTTATAACCATTCATGGTAAAAGCTACTTTACCGATAGTGTATTTATCAAGGATGAGTTCTATCTGCTCTTCAGTCAAATATTGATGCAGACCAGCCATCAGGGTTTCGTGAACAGTTTTAGGAATTGTAGAATCGATGATGAACTGACGATCGAGTTTGCTAAATGCTTTGCCTGTAGTTGGATTAAGGCCTTCGGGTACTAATGTATAATCATGCGCATTATGCCAGTCCATCACCGTGCTAAGATGCGCTTTGATCAGTTCTGTTACTTTGGCTGCTTTCGCGGTATCATCCAAATGAAGCGCTGCTACAAATTGCGTTGCTTTTGAAGTAGGATCTGATTTTGACTTCTGTTTCCCACCATCAGCGTTTTGCGCCATGCAGTTAACGGAAAACAGGAGTACAATAAGTCCTGTAAAAAGGGAATTGACTTTCATGAATTTAATTTAAAGGTTATAATGCTATTGGTTAACGGTTACCCGTGTTTATTATCGTAAAGTTATTTACAATTAACACCTTACATTAAAATAGATTATCCAATGAATGTACAATCTTATCTTGTTGTAAACCATTGCATCCACAATCAAAAAAAGATAATTTATATTTGGATAAGGTAACAAAATTACAGCTTCTATGGGCATATAATTCGCGATAAGAATTGCCGAAAATCAATATAAATATTCAATCAAACAACAAATGAGGTCTCGATATTTAGTACTATCTGTTAGCGCGTTCTTATGTTTTATAACTTTATGTAATAAGTCGAACGCCCAGGTAAAATTGGCCAACTTATTTACCGATGACATGGTATTACAGCAGCAAGCTAATGTACCTATTTGGGGTTGGGACAAGGCCGGTAGCTATATTGCTGTGTCAACCACATGGGATAAGAAAATATATCATACTGTGACTGATGCATCGGGAAGATTCATGGTAAAAATTGCCACACCTGTTGCAGGTGGACCGTTTAAGGTAACAGTGAGCGATGGGAAACCACTAATATTGAATGATGTATTGATTGGTGAAGTTTGGGTTTGTGCCGGGCAGTCCAACATGGAAATCCCCATGAAAGGTTATAAAAGTCAGCCAATATTAAACTCAAACGAAGCGATATTGAACTCATCCAATCCTAATATTCGTTTGTTTACTGTACCGAGGGGATCAAAAACAACCTTGCAGCAGGACGTTAAACAAAGTCATTGGTTAGCTGCATCCCCCGAGAGCGTTGCAAAGTTTAGCGCTACAGGTTATTACTTTGGCAGATTGCTTAGCAAAATGCTGAACGTACCAATCGGGCTTATCAGCTGTAATTATGCCGGATCATCGATACAAGCCTGGATGGATCCGGAAACTTTAAAAGCATTTCCTGAGATAAAGATCCCTGCTCCGACCGACTCTATTAAAGAAGTGAGCCGCACACCGACCACCCTTTACAATGCCATGCTGCAACCCATTATAGGGTTTGGTATTAAAGGTACGATATGGTACCAAGGGGAATCAAACTATGATAATCCCGCACAATACGATTCACTGTTTGTTACGTTTGTGAAAACCTTACGTACTAAATGGGGAGCGGGAGATTTTCCATTTTACTATGCCCAAATAGCGCCATATGATTATGCACAGTTGCCGCCTTACAACAAAGGAGGCAAATATAATTCCGCATTTTTGCGGGACGTGCAGCGTTTGGATGAGGATAAGATACCCAATACGGGTATGGCCGTACTGATGGATATAGGCGAACAAGCCACCATTCATCCGCCACGCAAGCAACAGGCAGGCGAACGGTTAGCGTATTTGGCGCTGGGAAAAACCTATAACTTCAAAGGATTTGGCTATCAGAGTCCCGCTTATGATTACTTTACTGCAAAAGGTAACTCAGCTATCATCAAGTTTAAAAATGCCGCTAATGGCCTTACGTCTTTTTTAAAGGAGATAAATACTTTTGAAATCGCGGGTCCTGATAAACATTTTTATCCTGCAAAGGCACAGATAACCGGAAGCTCGGTAACAGTAACAAGCGATATGGTAAAAGAACCTGTAGCTGTAAGGTATGCCTTTAAAGATTTTGTTGTAGGCGATTTATTTGGTACCGATGGATTACCGGTATCATCATTCCGCACTGATGATTGGGATTATAATGTGCAATAAAGCATTATTAGTTTATTAAAAACACCGTCATGCTTCGGGCTCCGTGGGCACCAAGCACCAGCGATTGCTCAATATCAGCTGTTTTAGATGGGCCTGCTATAAATGTGGCGAAACCATAATCATTCGAACCTATTTTGTTATATGCCTGATGCATGGTTGGCACTATGTCTTCTCGCCTTACAATTACAGCTAAATGCTGAGTAATAAAAGGTAAAACACGTGTACGTATTTTGTCTTCGCTAACCCATATCGCGCCATTTTCAGCAATAGCCAAATCTGCTTGTATTATCGCGTAATCAACGTTTTCCAGTGAATGGGGATTGGCACTGTTATCTTCTATATACTCTGCGACATCTACTAGTTCAGAAACGGTTGTTATTTTGCGGGATGGATGTTTAAAGTTTTCAGCTATAAACGCCTTAATAGCATCATGATCTTCAACCATGATTACCTGGCCGCCAATTGTTGTTAATGACGCGATAAACTTTTCCGGCACATCAATATCTTCCTGAAGCAAAAAATCAACATCCGGCAAAGTTGCCAGCTCCGGTTGGTTGGTTTTAACAGCTGATAATATTTTTTCTCTGCTAGTCATACTTCTAATTACTTCCTGTTCTTTTTATACCATTCGCCGAACGATTCTTTTGGTGGCTCGGGCATATCGCGGTGTTTATACCACGGGTTTAATTTGTTGTTTACCATAAACGGCGCATATTTTAAAACCAAACGCCCGGCTTTTCCGGCAGTGTGATAGGCTGTAGGTGATGATAAAGTCCAGTCCATGATTTTCATAGATGCCGTTTTAGCCGCAGGTACATAACCGTTCTTTACAATCACTTGTCGCCATTTATACAATTGTTGGTGGATATCAATTTTTACCGGGCAAACATTTGTACAGGAACCGCATAAGGTTGATGCAAATGGCAGGTCGGCATATTTTTCCATATCGAGGTTTGGTGCCAGGATTGAACCTATCGGCCCTGATATGGCATTATGATAGCTATGCCCACCACTACGCCGATAAACCGGGCAGGTATTCATGCAAGCCCCGCAACGAATGCATTTTAAGGAGTTCCTGAAATCTTCCCGACCCAGTTGTATGCTGCGGCCATTATCCACAATGATAATGTGCATTTCCTTTCCTTTATTTGGCCTTTTGAAATGGCTGGAATAAGTTGTTATCGGCTGCCCCGTTGCGCTACGTGTAAGCAAGCGCAGGAATACGCCAAGATGTTTTCTTTCAGGAATAATTTTTTCTATACCCATACTGGCGATGTGTACGTCGGCAAGGTGCGCGCCCATGTCTGCATTGCCTTCGTTGGTGCATACCACAAATTCGCCGGTTTCGGCAATGGCGAAGTTCACGCCGGTTAAAGCAGCTCGCCTGGTTAAAAAAGTATCTCTTAAATGCTGCCTTGCCGTTTCAGTTAAAAACTGCGGATCTGCATTACCAGCTGGTGTACCCAAATGCTGATGAAACAGCTCGCCTATTTCTTCCTTTTTTTTGTGGATGCAGGGTAATACAATATGGCTGGGCATTTCTTTTGCCAACTGAACAATACGCTCACCCAGGTCGGAGTCAATAACATTGATCCCATTGACTTCAAGAAAATCATTTAAATGGCATTCTTCAGTAAGCATTGATTTGCTTTTTACCATCTGGCCAATCGAATGCTTTCTTAATATAGAAAGTACTATTTGGTTATGTTCTGTAGCATCAGCTGCCCAATGTACAATTATGCCGTTTGCTATGGCGTTACCTTCAAACTGTTGCAAATAATTGTTCAGGTTTGAAAGAACGTTATGTTTAATTTGTGAGGCCGTCTCGCGTAGCACTTCCCAATTGCTTATTTTATTTACCGCGACATCCCTCTTTGATCTTATCCACCATAGGGTTTCATCATGCCAGTCTACTCGCGCCTCATCGTTATTAAAAACTTCGGCTAAGTCCGCATGATTGGTTGTATTTTGAATTTCGCTCAATGTCGTATCATTAATTGTTGTTTCGATCTTACCTATTCACCGTTCAGTATTTCCGCTATGTGCAATACCTTTACTTTGCTGCCTTGTCTATGTAATATCCCTTCCATATGCATCAGGCACGACATATCAACACCGGTGATGTATTCAGCGCCGTTATGCAGATGATCCTCCACCCTATCTTTTCCCATTTTGGATGATACTGCTTCCTCAGCAACGCAAAAAGTACCGCCGAAGCCACAGCATTCATCCTTACGGTTTAAATGTACAAGCTCAATATCCTTCACCATATTTAGCAGGCTTCCTGGTTTTGAAAATTCGGGGGCAACCAGTTCAGTCATTTGCGACAGATGCAAACCACGCTGGCCATGGCAACTTTGGTGTACACCAACTTTATGCGGAAAACGAGCGGGTAGCGATTTAACTTTTAATACATCCGTTAAAAAGGAAGTAAACTCATAAAGCTTATTACTGAGTGTTGTAGCTATCTCCGGATTATCATTATTGTGCAGATGCTCTTTTAAATGCAGCACGCAACTGCCTGACGGGCCTACTACATAATCAAACTCACTAAAATTTTTGATGA
Source organism: Bacteroidota bacterium (assembly GCA_013287375.1). Classification (GTDB taxonomy): domain Bacteria; phylum Bacteroidota; class Bacteroidia; order Sphingobacteriales; family Sphingobacteriaceae; genus Mucilaginibacter. Next base: position 45,051 of record JABDDX010000012.1, read on the forward strand.
ACAGATCATTACACCCACCTGTCAAATGCTCAAAACCCGAGTTTGCCATTGGTTGCCCGCAACAGGTTTGATTTTTAGGATAAACAACATCAACCCCTAATTTCTCCAGCAGTTGCAGGCATGCTATCGCCGCACCCGGGTAAAATTGATCGACATAACAAGGAATAAACAGACCTACCTTCATATAATGCTTAAATAGTACAAAAAACTTATCATAGGTTTATATACCCATGCAAGTACCGCATAATTTGGCCGTGAATATTATAGGTTATTAGCTAAATCGTCGCCAATTTTAGCAAACTAATTATCCATCGAAACCATTGCTTTTATTACTTTGGTTTCCGGCTTTAACCAACTTTCAAAATCGTGCTCAACCTGGTTAAATGTTACCCGGTGAGTAATATAGTTTAAAGGACTGATAACTCCTTTTTTAATAGAATCAATCACCTGCTCAAAATCAACAATCGTAGCATTTCTGCTGCTCATCAAAGTTGCTTCGCGTTTGTGGAATTCAGGGTGACTAAAACAGATATCACCTTTTTGTAACCCGATTAAAACATACCGGCCGCCATGCGCAATATATCGGAAAGCATTGTCAATCGCTTTAAGATTACCGGTCGCATCAATAACTACCGTAGGCATATCACCATTGGTGATTTCCTTTAACTGTTCCAGAACATCACCCGATAATGCATTTACAACATAATCTACCTTAATTACATCCCGGCAAAAGTTAAGGCGTTCTTCATTAACATCCAACGTTATTACTTTAGCACCTGCTATCCGGGCAAATTCCATTGTACCTAAACCAATAGGGCCCGCTCCAATTACCAGTGCATACTCTCCTTTTGTAATACCTGCGCGCCTTACGCCATGAGCGCCAATGGCTAATGGTTCAACCAATGCCAGCTCTTCAAAACCAAGCCCCTCACCATGTATTAAAGTATGCGAAGGAACCATCAGATATTCGGTCATCCCACCATCAACATGCACACCGCACACTTGCATATTAACACAGCAATTGGTATTGCCCATACGACAGGCTATACAATGGCCACAGTTAAAATATGGGATAAAAGTCACCTTCTCATTAATATAAAAACCGGGTGCATTATCAAATTCAACTAATTCTCCCGATAGTTCATGCCCTAATACGCGTGGATAATTGAAATAAGGTTGCGTACCTTCAAACGCGTGTAAATCAGTACCGCAGA
>JABDDX010000013.1 GCA_013287375.1 Bacteroidota bacterium
TAAATGAATCCTGGTACAAACCCCAGTTTTTATTTAATAAGTTGCCTACGTTAATAATATCCAATGATACCTCCAGAGTATTTTTAGTTTTTCCTGCCCTAACATAAAAATCCTGGACAACTTTAAAGTCGAATCTTTTGTAATATGGTAATATTACGCCGTTTCTTTGAGCAAATTGCCCTCTGTGGTTTTTCAGATATTTATCCTGATTAATAAATGAATTTAACTGATTCCATTGTGCCTGGGCAGTACCTGGGTTAGTTGATGCATCAGGTACTAAAATAATGTCGCTTTGGCTTTTTGGAATGTACATTAAATCGTTTGTGGCTCCATCATTATTAGGGTCGCCGCTGGTGATGTATGATACTGCGCCATTATTAGCCATTTCAAACAATAAGCCTACAGATGTAGCGCCGTGGCCAAAATAGTCCTTTTTATACATTAACGAACCAATTACACGGTTAGGCTGAACGAATGTACTGTTTGAAAGATTATCGCCATTTGGATTGCCTGCAACATCGCGCGAGCTCCATATAGTACTCGCTGTTGAACCTCCATCATTAACATCCAGTGAACCGCTATGGGTATAGGCAACGTTAAAATAGAAACCGCCAACAAATGTTTTTTGGATCTGGCCGGTAACGAAGTAAGAATCACCTCTATTAGTATTGGTTAAGTAATACAAGCCCGTGATTGATGGATTAGCAGCGGTAGCCGCTGATGCCGCAGGTGTTGTATTTTTTGAATTATAGCGAATTTGGCCGCCTGAATTAGGTAAGGTTACGTACCCATCAGATAATACCAGGTTTTCTGTATAGATAGCATTAATATCTTTAGTGTATGCACCTTCAATTGTTGCTACAACACCCCAACCTAATTTTTGGTCGATGGCCAGGTTAGACCTGAATACTTTTGGATATTTAAGGTTCGGATCGGTAATATCCAACTCATAAGAAGTATTTGCTGCTGCTGCACCTATCGGGTGGTTCGCATTAACATTTGGGTTAAATATTAACTGGCTATTTTGAGCCGCTGTGTTTCCTGCAGCACCTTTCACTACAGTATATGAGCCAAATAACACACCATTGTTTGATGCCTGGTTTGATATCCATACAAAAGGAACAGTACCTGAGAATAAACCGGTACCACCGCGAACCTGGGTTGAACCATCGCCATTTACATCCCAGTTAAAGCCAACCCGTGGCGATAATTGAACACGATTTTTTGGCAATACTGATGGATTAACTTGTATACCTTGCTGGAAAGTAAGGCCGGTAACATTATTGTTTTGCGGTAGTGATGTTGGGAAAGCATCATAATCTGCCCTGATACCATACGTTAACCTGATATTATCTGTTATATGATATTTATCCTGTGCATATAAGCTATATATACCTGCGCTAATTTTTGCATAAGGTAAAGAACCACCAGCTGCAGAATAACGAACTGTATATGCCGCTGCAGGTAAACCATGCAAGAAATCATACGCTGAGTTATAAGTATATAAACCATTATAATCGGGCGCGAAACCATTTTTGTAGCTCTGTATCTGGTCGCTGGTACCAAAAGTAAACTCGTGTTTACCTGCATACAAGGTTAAATCATCAGAAAACTGGCCGATGTTGGTGTATAATAAGTTACCAACAGTATAAAGCTCAGAACCGAAGCTTGTTTCAACAGCGGTAGATTTAACAACATCTGTAGCGGTACCTACTGATGTACTGTTGCCAATATCAACAAAAGGAATACTTTCGCCACCTAACGCCGTACGGAAATCTCTTAAGGCAGAGTAACCAAGAGTAGCCCTGTTTGATAAGCTGCTGCTGATACGGCTATCCAACTCAATAATACCTATGTTGAAGTTATTATTAATGCGATATCCTGAACCATAGAAAGGTAAACTGTTTACACCTGCATCGCGGGTGCTGCCATACCCAACAGCGGTAGTACCGTTTGAGTTTGATATACCCGAGTTGCTTGGCGGGTGATCTCCGTATGATTTCAGATAAAAGTATTTAGCACTCAAAGTATTGTTTTTGTCGATATTCCAGTCGATTTTTACAGTTACTTTATCGCTGTAGGTATCAAAGCTATAACCCTGGTAAGGGCCTGCATTGTAACCGTAATGCTGAGCAAGATAGTTTTTAATCGAATCGAGGGTTGAGGCTTTAGCTTGTGATACAGAACCACTGGCGCCTGAACCTGTAGCTACGTAAGGTGTAGCTGGTTGGCTTATGCGCTCCTCTTCGCCAGAAACAAAATAAAACAATTTGTTTTTAATGATGGGACCACCGAAGCTTGCACCTATCTGGTGATAATTAAAAGGTGTTTTAGTAACTGTTGTATTACCCGCGCTATAACCTGTGAGGCCGGTACTGCGCAAATAATCATAAACAGTTGCTTTAAACTCGTTAGTACCTGATTTTACAACGGTATTAACACCCGCACCTGTAAAGTTACCCTGACGAACGTCGTAAGGTGCGATATCAACCTGAATCTGGTCAATTGCATCTAATGAGATGGGTTGCGAGTTGGTTTGGCCACCAAGCGTACTTGCTAAACCAAAAGAGTTATTGAACAATGCACCATCTACGGTAATATTGTTAAATAAGCTGCTTCGGCCGCCAAAACTCAATCCGTTTGCCGAGGGGGCAAGTTTTGTAAAATCACTTAATGATCGGTTTAAGGTAGGTAAACCATCAATTTGTGAGCGGCTTACCGTTTCGCGGGCACCGGTGCGTGATGAGTTGATTACTTTTCCACTGGTACCTGAAATTTTCACTTCAGATAAGGTGGTGCTGCTTTCGGTTAATTTAGCATCAATGTGTTGATCCTGACCAATTGATAAAGTAATGTTTTCTTCAATAAAATCGGTGTAGCCTACAAATGCTACTTTAAAAGTGTAGGGGCCGCCTACTCTTAAATTAGGTAAGTTAAACCGGCCGTCGGCACGGCTTCCGGTAGAGTATACCGTTCCGGTTGGGATGTGTGTAACAATAATGGTTGCTCCGGGTATCGGGCCTTTGCTATCGCTTACGATACCGTTGATTGATGCGGTTGTTACACCTTGCGCGCCAGCATTTTTCGAAGCGAAAAATGATACACACATGACTAGTAGAAATAGAAGTAAATGCTTCCTCATACGTTGTTGTTTTGTGTTAATGATAAGTCAGTTAATTGCAACAAAAATAATACATCCCGGTATCAATAATGTTACATTAATATTAATACTGATTAAGTATTTATTAACAATAAACACAAATTCAACATGATATGTTAAAAAATAGGTCAAATACCTATCAAACTAGTATTTATCTATATTTTTAATATTTGTCTGTCAACCTCATTTATGGCGTCATTTTAATCTGAAAATCCTATTATTTAGTATGGCTGGGTAGCATTTTTGCATATCGGGCTATTTACTTAGCTTTGCGCTAATTATATACATCATTAAATAAAAGCATGAACTACGATTTAATTGTTATAGGGTCGGGCCCGGGTGGTTACGTAGCTGCCATTCGCGCTTCCCAACTGGGTTTAAAAACAGCAATAATTGAAAAAGAATCCCTTGGCGGAATATGCCTTAACTGGGGTTGTATACCTACCAAAGCGTTATTAAAAAGCGCCCAGGTATTTGAATACCTAAACCATGCTGCCGATTATGGCATTACTGTAAATGGTGGCGAAGTTAATTTTGAGGCAATCGTAAAAAGAAGCCGCGGCGTTGCCGATGGCATGAGCAAAGGCGTTCAGTTTTTAATGAAGAAAAACAAAATTGACGTAATAAACGGCTTCGGTAAAATTAAAAGCAAAGGCGTTGTTGAAGTAAAAAGCAGCAATGGCACTACACAAGAAGTTACCGGAACTAACATTATAATAGCTACCGGCGGCCGCTCACGTGAGTTACCAAACATTAAACAGGATGGCGAGAAAGTAATTGGCTATCGCCAGGCGATGATATTACCTAAGCAACCAAAGAGTATGATTGTTGTAGGTTCGGGCGCTATTGGTATTGAGTTCGCTTATTTTTATAACTCAATTGGTACATCAGTTACTGTAGTTGAATATTTAGATAACATTGTGCCTTTAGAAGACGAAGAAGTGTCAAAACAACTTGGTCGTTTATTGAAAAAAGCAGGCATCAATATATTAACCGGTTCAAATGTTGAGTCTGTTGATACATCAGGCGCAGGCTGTAAAGTAACTGTAAAAACCGCGACCGGTATTGAAGTTTTGGAAGCCGATGTTGTTTTATCAGCGGTAGGCATATCAACCAACCTGGAAGGCATCGGACTTGAAGAAGTTGGCGTTAAAACCGACAAAGGAAAAGTATTGGTTGATGATTATTACAAAACCAACGTTGAAGGCATTTTTGCCATCGGCGATATTGTAAAAGGACAAGCATTGGCTCACGTAGCATCAGCAGAAGGTATCATTTGCGTTGAGAAAATCGCAGGCCATCATCCAGAACCTTTAAACTATAACAACATACCGGGCTGTACTTATTGCGCTCCTGAGATTGCATCTGTTGGTTATACCGAAAAGGCGGCCAGAGAAGCAGGCTATGAGTTGAAGATTGGTAAATTCCCATTCTCAGCATCAGGTAAAGCATCCGCCGCCGGCGCAAAAGATGGTTTTATTAAATTGATTTTTGATGCCAAATACGGCGAAATTTTAGGCGCGCATATGCTGGGCCATAACGTTACCGAGCTGATTGCTGAAATAGTTACCGCGCGTAAACTGGAAGCGACCGGCCACGAGCTTATCAAATCTGTACACCCTCACCCAACAATGAGCGAAGCTGTTATGGAGGCTGCAGCTGAAGCATACGGCGAGTGCATACATTTATAGTTTAAAGTTGAAGGTGTAAAGTTTAAAGCTTTCAATTACTGATAATTTAAAGATCAATGATTAATAGTCATTGATCTTTTTTGTTTTAGGTAGATATTCAATCTTTTTTTTGACTTTTGAGTTTTAACTTTTGACTTTCACTTATGAACCTACATACCATTGATACCGGCTTTTTTAAATTAGATGGCGGCGCCATGTTTGGTGTAGTGCCCAAAACCATCTGGAACAGAACCAACCCGGCTGATGAAAACAATCTTTGTACCTGGGCCATGCGTTGCCTGCTGGTTGAGGATGGCGATCGTTTGATATTGATAGATACAGGTATTGGTAACAAACAGGATGAGAAGTTTTTTAGTCATTACTATTTACATGGTGATGCTACTATTGATAAATCGTTAGCAGCTAAAGGCTTTCACCGTGATGATATTACGGATGTATTTTTAACGCATCTGCATTTTGATCACGTGGGCGGCGCGGTTAAAAGGGAGGGTGATAAACTAAAGCCTGCTTTTAAAAATGCTTTTTACTGGAGCAATAAAGACCATTGGGAATGGGCCGTAAACCCGAACGAACGTGAAAAAGCATCATTTTTAAAGGAAAATATTTTGCCTATACAGGATAGTGGGCAACTGCGATTTATAGATAGTAAAGACGGCGTGCAGTTCTCCGAAAATTTTCAGGTAAAATTCGCATTTGGACATACAGAGGCAATGATGCTGCCACTACTCAATTACAAAGGCCATGAAATTTTGTATATGGCTGATCTGCTGCCATCTGTGGGGCATTTACCTATACCTTATGTAATGGCTTATGATATGTTCCCGTTGAAAACACTTACCGAAAAGAAGATTATTTTAACCGAGGCCTTGGAAAAACAATATATTTTGTATCTTGAACACGACGCCATTAATGAGTGTTGTACACTACAACAGACAGAAAAAGGCATCAGAATAAAAGAAACATTTAACCTAAATATTGTATAAAAACAGGGAGCCTTATTACCACAAAAACCGTGCAATAGATTGCATCAAATCAAGTATAGACCTTCTTTTTTGAAAACTTTTTTTAGTTATTTTTTTTATAACAATTTTATAGCTTTACACGTTAATTTTTAGAAAATCCACTTAGAATCGAGGTTTTAAATAGATGAGACAACTCAAAATAACCCAATCCATAACCAACCGTGAATCTCAATCACTTGATAAATACCTTCACGAAATTGGAAAAGTTGACCTGATAACTGCCGAAGAAGAAGTAATATTAGCACAAAAAATACGGGAAGGTGACCAGGCTGCCCTGGAACGTTTAACCAAAACCAACTTACGCTTTGTTGTATCTGTAGCAAAACAATACCAAAACCAAGGCCTTACCCTTGGCGACCTGATAAACGAAGGAAATTTAGGTTTAATAAAAGCAGCTAAACGTTTTGACGAAACCAAAGGATTCAAATTCATATCGTACGCCGTTTGGTGGATTCGTCAGTCCATTTTGCAGGCCATTGCCGAGCAATCGCGCATTGTACGTTTGCCTTTGAACCAGGTGGGTTCATTAAGTAAAATAAGCAAGGCTTTCTCAAAATTAGAGCAGGAATTTGAGCGCGAGCCATCGCCGGAAGAACTGGCAGATATATTAGAGACTACCGTTGATAAAATATCTGATACTCTAAGTAATTCGGGCCGACATGTATCCATGGATGCGCCATTTGTACAGGGTGAAGAAAATACATTATTGGATGTATTGGAAAATCACGAGCCGAATACAGACTCGAACTTAATTAATGAATCATTATCCGAAGAAATAAAACGTTCACTATCAACCCTTACCGAACGTGAGCGTGAGATAGTGGTATTATTTTTTGGATTAGGGGCCAATTCGCCGTTATCATTAGAAGAAATTGGTGAGAAATTTAACCTTACCCGCGAACGTGTAAGGCAGATAAAGGATAAGGCATTACAGCGGCTTCGCCATACTTCGAGGAGTAAGATTTTGAAATCATATTTGGGGTAATAGTCGCCCTTATAAATAAGAAAAGCTTTGCATTTTGCAAGGCTTTTCTTATTTATATTCTGTCATGCAGAACTCGTTTCAGCATCCCGCATGCATGATCGCTTGTCCTGAGGGATGCCGAAACAAGTTCGGCATGACGGTTTAATTATTTAAGAGTCTTCAACACATCAACTGTATATTCAATTTGCTCGGGGTGTACATCAAGGTGCAATACAAAACGGATACGGTGTTTATCGGTGCTCATGGCCCTGATTCCTTTCGCGGCGAGTTTTTCTAGGATGAGTGCAGCAGGTTCAACGGTATCAAATAGTATAAGATTGGTCTCAGCAGGTAAAACACCGCTTACCCAAGGAAGATTGCTTAGGGTTTCACTAAGTATTTGCGCGTGGGCATGGTCTATTTTTAGACGATCAACATGATTATCGAGCGCGTAGATTCCGGCTGCGGCTAAAAAACCGGCCTGGCGCATGCCTCCACCAAAAACTTTGCGGATTCGGCGGGCATATTTGATAGTTTCTTTATCAGCCAAAAAAACAGAACCTATGGGAGCGCCTAAACCTTTTGATAAGCAGACTGATATTCCATTAAAGTATTTACCGTAATCAACCGCTCGGTCGCCGGTATGAGCAAGCGCGTTGAAAATCCTCGCGCCATCTAAATGCAGCTTTAGGCCTTTATTCCGACATAAATCAGCAATTGGCTTAATCTGAGCCAGCGCATAGCAACTGCCTCCGCCTTTATTTACGGTATTTTCTAAGGCGACCAAGCTGGTATGTGGATGATGGATATTGTCGGCGTTAATTTCGGGTTCAATCATTTCGGCAGTGATGATACCGCGATAGCCATTCAGCAAACGAGTTGAAACTGCTGAGTTGAATGCTATTCCCCCACCCTCGTAACGATAAATATGAGCTGTTTGATCGGCAATTAATTCATCTAAAGGTTGTGTAAAGCATTTGATGGCGATTTGGTTGGTCATGGTTCCGGAGGGACAAAAAATCCCGGCCTCCATACCAAACATTGCCGCTGACTTCTCTTCGAGCTGGTTTACGGTTTCATCTTCGCCAAAAACATCATCACCAACTTTGGCATTCATCATGGCATCCAGCATGCCGGGGGTTGGTTTGGTAACGGTATCGCTGCGCAAATCGACAGTTAATTGCATAATTATTTTGATGTGGTTGGTTAAAAATTCAAAACTAATTGTTTTTGGTAAACCGATGAAACACCGGCTTGTAAAGATGTTGAAACAAGTTAGTAATGAACATATAAAAAGTTATTTTTGTGGTAAGTAATTTTGCGATGAATACTACGTTTACCTACTATTATGTTTAAAATAACCACATTCTGCTTATCAATCTTTTGCCTTCTTTTCGTTTTCGAAAAATCACAGGCACAAACCTGGCAGTCGGGCTGCTATTACGATGTTAAAAACAACAAGTCGATAGGTTTGATTAAAATGAAAATGTCGGGAGCTCACCCCATCCCCGATGAAGCTTTTATTGAATATAAGCCTAATGACAAGGCAAATTCTATTAAAATCAGCGCAAGCGAATTAAGCTCATTTGTAATGGGCCGTGATAGTTTTATAGTTGCCGTAGCACCAAGAATGGGTGTATGGAGCAAATACGAGCTGGATTTTGTGAAAGTTGTAGTTGATGCCGACCCTAAGCTTTATATGTTTAGGGGTAAAGTAAACGGCGGTGGTGGCGTACAGCCGGATGTTGGTGTAGGAATTGGCGGCGGTTTTGGTACCGGCGGCGGCGGTTTCGGTATGGGCTTAGGTGGTGGTATCAGCATCCCTTTGGGTGGATCAACAGCAACAGGTTATTATTACGGTGCTAATACAGCGGTAATGAAGCCTTTAACACCTGCTAATTTTATTGATGTAATGAGCGAAATTTTGGGTGATGAACCGGAGATTGTTGATCAGCTGCATCAGAATAAATACAATTTGCGTAATATTGATAAGCTGATAAACAACTATTATAAAGCGCAGGCTGCTCACGGAGTACAGTAATTTTTAGATATAAGATACTTTTTAGAATCAAGATACAAGAGTCAAGAATCAAGACGGGAACCCGACTTAGTTCTTGGCTCTTTCTTTTTTATCTTATTTAAAATGCTTAAAATCATCGTCATTGCCACGCTGCGCTCGCAATGACGATAGTTTTTTATATAATTCTTGAATCTACAGTCCCTGAGCTATAACAAATCCGCAGGCCCAAGCCCATTGGAAATTGTAGCCACCGAGCCAGCCGGTTACATCTACACATTCGCCGCCGTAGTATAGGCCGGGTACTTTTTTAACTTCGAGGGTTTTGGAGGAGAGTTCATCGGTTGATACGCCGCCGCGCATTACTTCGGCTTTATCGTAGCCCTTATCCCCTGCAGGTTTTACTTTAAATTCGTGTATTAATGCGCTGATGTTCTCGATATCAGTTTTGGTTAATGATGCCAGGTTCTTTTCAACCGGGAGCTTATCACTTAAGGCTTCAGCAAATTTGCGGGTGTAGAGGCTGGCCAAATACGCCAATAGCATCTTTTTACCGTTTGCTTCTTTTTCCTGTTGAATGAGATCGGCAATATTTTCGTTAGGCAGTAAATCGATATAAATAGATTCTCCCGGTCGCCAGTAGGATGAAATTTGCAGGATAGCCGGGCCGCTTAAGCCCCAATGGGTGAAGAGGATATTTTCCTCGAAGCTGATCCTGTCATTCCAAACACGGCAGAAAATACTGTTGCCCGAGAGTTGCTCGTACCATGGTTGATCTTTACCAGTGATGGTTAAGGGCACTAAAGCGGGGGCTGTTTCGGTAAGATTCAGGTCAAATTTGCGGGCCATGCGAAGTCCAAAATCTGTCGCGCCTATTTTTTGGATAGGTAATCCACCAGAGGCGATAACAACTTTTGGTGTTTGCAGTTGATATTCCTTTTCACCAATTTCATAAGTAACGATGAACTCATCGCCTGATTTGTCGATATTTTTTACGGTGACATCGCACTTAATTTCCTGACCGAGATCGCGGCATAAGCCGGTAAAAACCTCTACAACATCCTTCGCTTTGTTGGTTGTTGGAAACAGCTGACCTAAAGTTTTCTCCTGACCTTCAATACCATAAGTTTCGAAAAAGCTGATGGTATCATCAACCGTCCATTGCGCGAAGGCGGATTTGCAGAAATGCTCGTTTGCAGAGATAAATTGCTGTGCCGAGGAATACAGGTTGGTATAATTACAACGCCCGCCGCCGCTGATGAGGATCTTGGCTCCTACCTTATCGTTCTTTTCGAGAATCAACGTTCGCTTGCCTAAAAAGCCGGCTTGAACTGCGGTCATTAAGCCGCATGCGCCACCGCCAATAATTATAGCGTCGAAATCTGTTTGTTTTATTAAATTTGTTGCCATGGGCGATGTTGCGCAAATATCAGAATTTGGGAAGATACTTATCTTTTTAATTACAGGAATAATTATCGTGTGCGGTGTTTTCTTTGTGAACCGTGTTTTCTCGCCCAACCATCCCAATTTTGAGAAGCAAACTTCTTACGAATGCGGAGAAGAACCCATAGGCAGCGCATGGTTGCCTTTTAACTCCCGTTTTTATGTGATCGCGTTGGTGTTTCTGCTTTTTGAGGTAGAGATGGTATTTGTTTTTCCTTGGGCGACGGTTTTTGGGAGTCACGAAATAAATAAAGTTGAACCAAGATGGGGAATGTTGTCGTTAGTGGAGATGTTTATCTTTTTAGGGATATTGATACTTGGATTAGTTTATGTTTGGTGCAAAGGTGATTTGGACTGGATTAAACCAGCGGTAATTAAGCCTACTACTGATGTGCAAATACCATCATCGCTTTATGATAAATTGAATTTGGAGCAGAGTTCTCATACGGTACGAAAATTCAGCATGGAGCAATCTATTTTAGTTACTGAGACCGCGAATGCTGCATCGGCAACTCCGCTACCGATCAGGAAGCCGATGTTTAAACCAACTTTTAAAAAGCCTGAAAATGAGTAATGATATAACCAGTGAAAGTGGCGGTGTGGTAATCACCAAAATGGACGACCTGTTAAACTGGGCTCGCTTGTCATCGTTATGGCCTTTAAGCTTTGGTATTGCCTGCTGCGCTATTGAAATGATGGGCTCGTTTGCGTCTACTTATGATTTGGACCGCTTTGGCGTTTTCCCCCGCCCTTCGGCACGCCATGCGGATGTGATTATCATTGCCGGTACTGTTACTTTTAAAATGGCTGAACGTATTAAGCGTTTATATGAGCAAATGCCCGAGCCTAAATATGTGATCTCGATGGGTTCCTGCTCTAATTGCGGTGGGCCTTACTGGCAGCATGGCTACCATGTGGTTAAAGGTGTGGACAGGGTTATTCCTGTTGATGTTTATGTGCAGGGGTGTCCGCCAAGGCCGGAATCGTTGATTGGGGCTATTTTGGAATTGCAGAAGAAGATTGAGGGGGAAAGTTTGGCGGGTAGAGTCGGGAAGTCGGAAAAGTCCGGAAGTCCGGAAGTGGTATAAGCTGCTTGGGGCTCTTTCGCGCTTCGCTGACTCACCCCGACGGCGCTTCGCTGGTCGCCCCTCTCTTTCGCTGCGCGATATAGAGGGTGAGCTGCATTTATTTCTTAATTTTATTTGCGCTCGTTTGCAACTAGTGCTTAAAATGGTTTGCGATTGCATCGCAAGATTTATATCTTCATTAATAAATGAAACCTATTCTACTTTTGATTTTTATAGTATTGTTACTTATTAATGCAAACTGTAAACAGAAAGCAACAAACACTAGCATAAACCGTAATTGGACAAGTTTAACTATTGATGAGGAAGATCATCGTACAGTAATAACCATTAACAACCAGAATGACACTTCAGATGTAAAGCTGAATGATTTTGGAAGCTTTTTCACGGGCTATCATAAAACTAAGGTTGATAGTTTAAAGACATATTTCACTCCTTTAGAAAAAGACACGATTTTTAATTTGGTTGAGGACATCATTTCAAAACCTGTTAGTAACCATAAAGCATGCACAGATTTTGTTGGCGATATTGAAATGACGGTTTATTACCACGGTTTTAAAGAACCGGGTTCATACAAACAGTCCATAGCTTATAGCGGTGTTTGCAATTGGGATTCTTTATCAGTTAAAACAGAGCAGTTGACGGCGTTGCTTAAACGGAAGATAAAGTTTAAGAAGAAATAGACATTTAACAGCTGTAGTTGCAAACTATACGCATGCTAAGCCCGCAGATCCAGTCTATACACATCTCTGTTAAACATATTAAACTTCCCGCATTTTACTTCAAAAAAATAATTGCAAATAAATTTGCGCAACTCAAAAGTTGCATGTAACTTGCAACCTTAAAGTTGCACAATTACATTAAAAATGAAGCAAGATATATTTCAAGCTATAGCCGACCCAACCCGCAGGGCTATTTTAACTTTACTTACTATCCAGGCATTAACACCAAATGTAATGGCGGAAAAATTTGATATGAGCCGGCAGGCAGTATCGAAACATATTAAAGTATTACATGAATGCGAATTAATCAGGCCTGAGCAATCCGGCAGGGAAATTTATTATCACTTTAATGCAAAAAAGATGCAGGAGTTTGACCATTGGTTGGCTCAATTCAGGCAAAACTGGAAAACTCAATTTAATCAACTTGACGAAGTATTATCAACAATTAAAGAACAGAAAAAATGAACAACGATTTGCTATTTGATTTTAACGTTGACAAGGCAACGAAAACAGTATCCATCACAAGGGAGTTTAATGCCGGTCAGGCTTTAGTATGGGATGCCTTTACCAAGGCCGAACTACTGGACCAATGGATGGCGCCGGCACCTATGCGCGCCAAAACCAAGTATATGAATTTTGAAGTAGGCGGCCGGCGGTTTTATGCTATGATAAGCCCCGACGGACAGGAGCGCTGGGCGGTGCAGGAATTTACTTCCATTACCCCGAAAACCAATTTTAAAATGTACAACGCGTTTGCGGATAAAGACGAAAATCGTGAACTGCCGGGTTCTGAATGGAATTACAATTTCAGCGAACAAAATGGCATAACCAAAGTGGACATTACCATTTTCAATGAATCGTTTGAGCGATTGGAGAAATTATTAGAGGGCTTCAAAATAGGCTTCACCATGACCTTAAAAAACCTGGAAGAGTTGTTGGCGACCTTATCGCAGTAGTTACAAGAAAAAATAACCATTAAAAAATAAAAATCATGAGAACAATTAATCCATGGATCAACTTTAACGGCAATGCTGAGGAAGCATTCACTTTTTACAAATCAGTTTTTGGCGGAGAGTTTACAAAGATCGTTCGTTTCAAGGAGTTATCCAGCGCTGAATTTCAGGTAGCGGAAAATGAGGCAAACAAACTCATGTACATTGCTTTGCCTATTGGGAAACATAATATACTAATAGCCAATGATGTGCCTGAATTTATGGGACGGGTAAGCGAAAACGAAAACAGGTCGAAAATAGTTGTTAGTGCAGAAAGTCGTGAAGAGGCCGACAAGGTATTTAACAGCTTATCTGCAGGCGGTGATGTTGAAGGGCCAATTGGTGACAGTCCGTGGGGTACATACGCCGGAATGTTTAGGGATAAATATGGGATTGAATGGATCGTGGAGTTTGATCCGAATATATAACGATAAGAATAACCGAATAAAACGAAGCCTAACATTTGCTCTTTACCTGTAGTAAATCTACAGGTAAAGAGCATGCTGATATTTCGTCAACGGATGGGGTAATGTATAATTTTCATTACATTATAAATTAACAATTTCATTATCAGGATATTGCAAAGTAATATTATTTGTAAGACAGATGTGCGCTAAACCTTTCGTATTTCTGTAATATCTTACCAATAAATATTATTCAAATTTAATCCTTATCACCAATGAAAAAACTACTCGTCCTGGTGCTGATTATTTTCGCTAAAAGCGCCTTCGCACAAAAAGATACTGTTGGTTTAAATATTCCTTTTGAGAATAATACCGTTGCTTATGAAAAGGTGGTCGATGTACCAAATACTTCTCAAAACCTACTTTTCGGCAATGCCGGGCTTTGGCTTGCAGAAACTCGCCCTTATATCGCAGATACCCAGCTACAACTGGAAGACCCGGTTTTATCACGGGTGGTGGGCAGGGTGACCTCCTCTATTAGTGAGTCTTATAAAGTTTTGTGGCAAACTAATTACTTTTCGCACATTTATAATTTCACCGTACAAATTGATTGTAAAGACAATAAATATAGAATCCGCATTTATAATATCCAGGATGTGGTTGGCACCACGTATACGCCGATGGACAACCTGATGTTCGCGCTTATCAATTCAAAGTCATACACTTTAGCCAATGGCGGTGTTTTGAAAGTGTCGGACTTGAAGGACCGTTTTCAAACGTTAAATACCGTTATACATGACGTAACCGCCGATATCACTAAAAGCATGACGGTAGATAACAGTTTTTGATATAACAGCAAATTTGTAGCAACGGATTCGCACTATTTCAAAGAACTTGATTTACTCTTTTCGCAAGAGCTGTTGAGCGGGTATATACAAATTTCGGGAAATGGGTTAGGATAAGTGCTGACACTGTTTTGTCATATAGGTTGTCTGAACCTGAATTTATGGATTTTAAGAATGCGCAGAATAATTATACCCCCATTCGATAAATTAGTTAATTCAATAAATTCGGGTTCAGACAATGACAACCAGCCCACGTTAGCGATAGAAGTGGATACCAGCCTGAGCGTAATGCCTCCAGGCGTATGAACGGATAGCGCGGATCGGAGGCAACGCCAAAGCATGATTATGACTTTTGCGCGCTCCGTTGACTCACCCCGACGGCGCTTCGCTGGTCGACCCTCTCTTCGCCTGTGGCGGAACGAGGGTGAAATACATGCCTTTTTCTTTACATTTCGATAACTAATTCGGTCACCTTTTAGCTTTCAAATTTCAGTTCAAAAATCGTACCTTTGCGGAAATGATAGCTATAAATAACCTTACGTTTGAGATTGGTGCAAGAGCCTTATATGATGAAGCTAACTGGCATATTAAACCCGGAGAAAAGATAGGCCTTATTGGCGCTAACGGAACGGGTAAAACCACGTTGCTTAAAATAATTGTAGGCGATTACAAACCTACATCGGGCACCATATCTATGGCGAAAGACCTTACCATGGGTTATTTGAACCAGGATTTGCTATCCTACTCATCCGACAAAAATATTTTGCATGTGGCTATGGAAGCTTTTGAGCGCCAAAACCAGTTGCATGATGAGATTGAGATATTGCTTAAAAAACTGGAAACAGATTATAGCGATGATCTGCTAAACAAACTAAGCGACAAACAGCATGAATTTGAACTGCTGGATGGTTACAATATTGAATACAAAGCACACGAAATTTTAGCGGGTTTAGGTTTTAATGAGGCCGACACGCACCGCAAGCTGAGCACATTTTCGGGTGGATGGCGTATGCGGGTGATGCTTGCTAAGATACTTTTGCAGGCTCCCGATATTTTATTGCTGGATGAGCCTACAAATCACCTTGACTTACCTTCTATCCAATGGCTAGAGGATTATTTGAAGGCTTTTGAAGGCGCAGTAATCATCGTATCGCATGATAGGTGGTTTTTGGATAAGGTGATCAACCGTACGGTTGAATCGCGCAAGGGAAAACTGACCGTTTACGCGGGTAATTATTCTTTTTACATAGAGGAAAAAGCACAACGTGAAGAAATTCAGCGTGGTGAGTTTAAAAATCAGCAATCAAAAATAAAACAGGAAGAACGTTTGATTGAGCGTTTCCGTGCTAAGGCATCTAAAGCTAAAATGGCGCAATCGCGTATTAAGGCATTGGATAAATTGGAGCGCGTGGACGATGTGGATGATGATAACCCATCAGTAAACTTCAGCTTCCGTTTCTCGAAGCAATCAGGCAGAAACCTGATAACCTTAGAGAATATCACCAAGAAATATCCTGCTATCGACATTTTAGATGATGCTGAAGCTATCATAGAGAAAGGCGATAAAATCGCTTTGATCGGTGCGAATGGTAAGGGTAAATCGACCTTATTGCGTATTGTTGCCGGCGCCGATAATGAGTTTGAAGGTAAAAAAGAAACAGGTCATAATGTAACCCAAACTTTCTTCGCGCAGCACCAGTTGGAATCGCTGCATTTGGAGAGTCAGATTTTACAGGAGCTGCAGGCTTTCGCACCTAAACATAACGAAACTGAACTGCGTTCGATATTAGGTTCGTTCCTGTTTACCGGGGATGATGTATTTAAGAAGATCAAGGTACTTTCGGGTGGTGAGAAATCACGTGTGGCTTTGGCTAAAGCTTTAACCGCGGATGCTAACTTTTTAGTACTGGATGAGCCTACCAACCACCTGGATATTGCTTCGGTTAATATATTGATACAGGCTTTGCAGCAGTTTGAGGGTACATTTATCGTGGTATCGCACGATAGGTATTTCCTGGATAATGTGGCTAATAAGATCTGGTATATTGAAAATCAGAAAGTAAAAGTTTACCCCGGCACTTATGCCGAATATGAAGAGTGGAACGCTAAACGTAAGTTAGAGCAAAAAGGCTTACCTCCCGCACCTAAGGTTGAGAAGAAGGAAGAGAAAAAGCCTGAGCCTGTTAAACAACAACCTCAATCTGACAATAAATTTCAACAGTTGAAAAAGCTTAACCAGGATTTGGCTAAGATGGAAGAGCAAATGACTGAGCTTGAAAAACAAGTTAAGCAATTTGAAGCCCAACTGGCTGATGAGAAACTTTACAGCGATGCCAATAAATCAAAGGAAGTTACACGCAACTACGACATTAAAAAACTAGAATTAGGTGCTGTGCAACAACGCTGGGAGGCTTTGGCTGAGCAGATAATGGAATTGGAAGCGTAATATTTTTATTGCCTTAATACGCAGTGCTTCTTTGTGCATATCTTTGAGTTTGATGATTAATAATCACCAACCAAGAGATTTACACAAAGAAGCATTTTTTTTATCCCATTATGAACAGATACCTTACCTTACTATTGCTGTTTATTTCGATAAGGGGCGTAGCCCAAACAGCGCCTTACGATAACAATGTTTATAATCCGGCTATAAAAACCGTTGAGTTTTATAATACCAAAAAGGAACCCTCCTTCCCTATCGTCAACTTAAATAGTGCTGAGCAGGTACAACTGGCTTTTGATGACCTGCGTGGCGGTGTGCGCAATTACTATTATTCGATTGAGCATTGTGATGGGGATTGGAACTCGTCCAATTTATCACCTACCCAATATTTGCAGAATTTTACCGAGGATAAGATCATAGATTACACTTATTCATCGGCTACCTTTCAAAAGTATACGCATTATACTATTAAGTTCCCGAATGAGTATATCAAACCTAAAATATCGGGCAATTATATTTTAAGGGTTTATGAAGATGATGATCCAACCAAACTTATTTTGACCCGCAGGTTTTATGTTTTGAACAGCAAGGTTACAGTAACTGGCGAGGTTGTGGCATCGAGTGATTTGGATAACAGAGCACATAATCAGAAAATCAACTTTCAGATTGATTATGGAACACTTAAAGTACAGAACCCGAATAACGACATACGTACCTGGGTAATGCAAAATCAGCGTAACGAGACAGGTAGCTTTACTACACAACCGCAATACATTCGTGGCTCGCAATTAATTTATGGTGATTTAAGCACAAATGAGTTTCCTGGCGGGAATGAGTTCAGGCATTTTGATACAAGAAGTTTGAGGCTGAATTCCGATAGGGTTTCGCGAATTTACAGGGATACCGCGAATTCGGTTGTATTGTTAACTGATGTGAGTCGCAATTTACCTAACTATACTTTTTTATATGATAACGATGGGCAATTTTACCCGCTAAATCAGGACGGGACAGACCCAACTATTGATGCTGATTACGCGCATATGTTTTTTAGTCTGACCGCGGGAAAGACAGCGGCCGATGGCTCGGCTTATATAGTGGGCAAGTTTAACGACTACAAACTGGATGAACACAGCAAGCTTGATTATGATGATAAAGGCAAATTCTACACCCACCTGTTCTTAAAACAGGGTGTTTATGACTACCAGTATGTTTGGATTGATAACGCCACTAAAAAGCCTGATTACACCCTTTTAGAAGGCAATTATTTTGATACAGAGAATAAGTACCAGGTATTGGTTTACTATCATCCGCCTGCGGCGCAATGGGAAGAATTGGTAGGGTATGTGGTTTTGAGTTCGGTGCAGAAATGAGAACCAGGATTAAAAGAGCATTAACTGTCATACTGAGCGTAGTCAAAGTATGTGCGTCGGGCTAACGGATTATTTTTGACAACAAGAGCTTTATATGAACCAATACTTTGTATACATACTTCTATGCAGTGATAATTCCTATTACACAGGTGTAACTAATGATTTGGAACGAAGATTATTTGAGCATCAAAACGGAATGAATCCGAATTCCTATACACATACCAGAAGACCACTCAAATTAGTTTTTCATGAGATGTTTCCAGATGTTAACCAAGAGATAGCTTTTGAAAAACAAGTTAAGGGTTGGACTAGGGTGAAGAAAGAGGCGATTATTAATGGAGATTGGAAATCGTTGCCGAGAATAGCTAAGGAGAAGAAACAGCATTAAGGGCCTTTGCCCACATACTTCGACTACGCTCAGTATGACAGCCCTTGCACATTTTCTATATAAAACAAAATCCCCGATTCACTTGAATTGCAAATCGGGGATTGCCACGCTATCGCTCGCAATGACGTGGTGGTTAATTAAATAACCTTACTGCTTATCATTCAAATTAGGCAGATCGCAAACGCCTTTTAAATAACGTTGTAAGTAGTTAAAGTTTACTTCTGATATCAAAATGTAACTCTGCATGTTGTATGCCGCGCCGTGTGCTCCCGGTGGATAGATGCGTAGGTCAACGTCTTTGCCGGCATTGGTTAAGGCAGTTAATAACTGCATAGTATTAGCCGGGTGTACGTTATCATCGCTCATGGAGTGGATCAGCAGGAAGTGATCTTTTAATCCTGGAGCATGCGTTATGTCTGAACTATTTTTGTAGCCTTCCTGGTTATCATCTGAAGTGCCCATGTAACGCTCGGTATAGATATCATCATATAAGCGCCAGTCGGTTACCGGTGAATTGGCCATACCTACGGTAAAGATACCTGGGTGGGTTAATAAAGTGTAGGTGGTAATGTAACCACCGTAACTACCACCCATAATAGCTCTTTTTGTGCTATCAATAAATGGCATGGTACCCATATAATGCGCGGTTTCGGCGAAATCTTCGCTTTCAAATTTGCCTAGTTGTTTGTAAACGCCTTTCAGGAAAGCACTGCCATAGTTGGCGCTGCCCCTGTTGTTCACGTTTACTACCACATAGCCATTTTGAGCCAGCCATTGTGCCCATGCGCCATCATTAAACTTGTTGAATACTTCGTGCGATTCCGGGCCGCCGTAAACATCCATTACCATTGGGTATTTTTTATTTGGATCGAAGTTGAATGGTTTGATCATGTAGCCATCCAATTCAACACCGTCGCGGGTTTTGAAGTGGAAGTTTTCCTGCGGCGAATAAGCATGAGTTGTTATGTAGTCGCTTACCGCTTTATTGTCTTCCAGTGTTTTAAGCACTTTGCCTTTGTCGTCGCACAAATCAACATGGGTTGGTACGTTTACACTGCTGTATTTATCAATGTAGAATTTAGTATTTGGCGACATGTTGATGTCGTGATAACCCGGCTGCATGGATAACCTTGTTTTCTTGCTGCCGTCGTATTTTATAGAGTAGAATTGCTGCTCTATCGGAGAAGTTTCTGCAGACAGGTAATAGATGGTTTTTGAATCTGGATTGATGCCGATAACTTTTAGCATATCCCAGTCACCTTTTGTTACCTGGTTTAGCAATTTACCCTCATAGCTGTAGCGGTAAATATGATAGTAACCTGAACGGTCTGATACCCAGAAGAAGTCTTTTGACTTTTCAGGGAAGTACAGCATATCATTGATATTGGTGTAGAAATTTGAGATAGCTACCCAGGTAGTGTTTTTTTCTTCTAAAACCACATGATGCTCACCAGTTTTTACATTGAAGAAGTACAGCTTCATATCGTTTTGCGCACGGTTTAGGGTAACCATGGCTAAAACGTCAGGATCGCTTGTCCAGTAGATACGTGGGATGTAGAAATCACCTGTCTCATCAGGACTCAACCATACTTTTTTACCAGAGTTTACATCAATCACACCAATTTTTACTGATGGATTTGGATCGCCAACCAGTGGTATAGAGATGTGGATGTTATTCGGATGCTGACCTTCGTAGTTGGTCATCTGAAAATCGGGTACTTTGCTTTCATCAAATTGCCAGAAAGCCATGTATCTGTTATCAGGCGACCAGTTCCAGGCTTGTGATACTTCTAGTTCTTCTTCGTAAACCCAATCGCCATGGCCGTTGAAGATGCCATTTTCGCTGGTCGAATCACTGGTCAGTTGCTTTTCCTGGCCGGTAGCAAAGTTGTATACGTACATATTGCCCCCACGCTCTATACCTACCATCGAACCATCCGGAGATAACTCGGCAGAGCGGGCATCTTTAGCGGCAACTTTTAATTGTTTGTTTTGAATATCGTAGATGTAATAATCTGACACCCCCGAGCGACGATAGATCTTACGGAAATTAGTTTGGAAAACCAGGTGTTTAAAATCATGCGTCCAGTCGAATTTTTCGTATTCGAAAGCTTTGTCGGTGCCGGGATATTTCAGATCGGCGTTGTTGAAGATCACGCTTTCCTTTAAGGTAGCGGGATTCATTGAGCTGATGCCGTCTTTGCTAGCGAAGGAATATTGATCGCCGCCATTGATCCAGTCGACATTTTGAGGGCCTGATTTACCGCGAAGCATTCTGCCCGCCATTAAAGCATCGGTTAAACTGGTGTATTGGGTTTTAGTTTGCGCGATGGTATTTTGGGGTAATACACAGCCAAACAAACAAAGGCACGCCAACATGCCTTGTAAGGATTTATTTTTCATGAATGAGGGTAATTAAAACTTGCTAAAACTAAACGTTTTTGGGGATGATTACAAGTTTAGCGAAAATGTTATGAGCTTAATAGGCGCGATGGCTGTCATACTGAGGTAATCGAGGTGGAAGGGCAGGCCTTTATGCTTATGCTTCGAGTGCTTCAGCAGGACAATGCGCATGTTCCTCGCAATGACGTGCATTTTCAAGAGTTGCCGAAACTGCGTTAGTGATAGCAGCTGGTACCGGGCCTTGTGGCTAAGGCCGGCGCAGTATGAGCGGATAGCACGGGCCGGAGGCAACGCCCAAAACATATTTCAGACTTTGGCGCGCTCCGTTGACTCACCCGACCACGCTACGCTGGCCGACCTCTCTTCGCCTATGGCGGAAAGAGGTGAATACACAAACTTATTTCCCTCTTTACCGCGCAGCGGAAGAGAGGGCAGGTTGAGCAGCTGAGCGATAACCGGGTGAGTTATCTGCAAGCGTAAACCACCTTATAGGTTATTCGTTTCGCTCAGAATGACAAGACGTGATGCAGAATGACAATTGGTGAGCAATAAATCCGAAATCGAACTTCCAAAATCCGAAATTAAAGTATATTTACAGCTAAAATCACTGACCAGATGCAAGGAAAAAGACCAAAGGACTCCTACACTATAATGAATGAGCTGGTATTACCCAATGATACCAATACGCTGAATAACCTGATGGGTGGGCGTTTGCTGCATTGGATGGATATCGCGTCGGCTATTTCGGCGCAGAAGCATTGTAATAGGATTGTGGTTACGGCTTCGGTGGATAATGTATCGTTTAAGGCTCCTATCAAGTTGGGCGATGTGATTAGTATTGAGGCAAGGGTTAGCAGGGCATTCACTACTTCGGTTGAGGTGCGGATGGATGTTTGGGCAGAGAATATCCCCAGCGGTACGCGGGTAAAAAGTAACGAGGCTTATTATACTTTTGTAGCATTAGATAGCGATGGCAATACCGTGAAAGTGCCTGAACTGATACCGGAAACACCTGAAGAAATCCTGTTGTTTGAAGGCGCGCTTCGCCGCAGGCAATTACGTTTGATATTGGGCGGTAAAATGAGTCCGGATGATGCTACCGAATTGAAGGCCCTATTTTTCGCGGCGCAACAATAACAGCCTATGGCCAGCCTGAAGAAACTCCCCTCGCCTATTACCATACTTTTTATAGTGATTATTATAGCCGCGGCGGCCACCTGGCTGCTGCCTGCGGGTGAGTATGATACACTGAGTTATAACAGCGGATCATTTACGATCAACACTGTTAAGGGCGATAAAACCGTGCCGGTTACGCAGCATACTTTAGATAGCCTTAAGATTTTAATATCGCTTGATAAGTTTAAAAGCGGCGATATATTTAAACCGGTAGCTATACCGGGCACTTATCATCAGCTTAAAAGCAATAAACAGGGATTTTTGGAAGTGATACAAGCGCCAGTAAAGGGTTTGTATGATAGCAGCGATATTATATTCTTCCTGCTGTTTATTGGTGGTTTTATAGCCATATTTCAGCGGACGGGCGCTATGGAGGAGGGTGTTGCATGGCTGTCGCACAAAATGCGAGGGCAGGAAGCCTGGCTTATTATTATCATCACCTTCTTTTTTGCTTTTTGCGGCGCTGCCGAAGGTATGGCCGAGGAAGGGTTGGCCTTCTACCCTATTTTAGTACCCTTATATTTAGTGGCGGGTTATGATTTGCTGGTGCCCGTAGCGGTAATTTTCGCGGGGACCAATATTGGGAATATGGCATCGTTCAGCAACCCATTCTCTACAGTGATCGCTTCCAACGCGGCTGGAATTAACTGGACTGATGGCATTTATGAGCGTTTGCTATTTTTTGCGATTACTACCGCTATTACTATTTGGTATATAGTACGTTATGCGCAAAAAACTAAAAAACACCCGGAAACGTCATTGGTTTACCGGTTTGATGGCGCGGTGAAATCGAATTTCCCGGCTTTCGATACCGAGGATGGCAAAAAAGTAAAACTGGAGCCGAGGAACGCCTTACAAATAATAATATTCCTGGGAACTATCGGTATTATGATCGGTGGGTTTATTGAGGGGTGGTCGATGATTGGGGCAACGGCTTTGTTTATCGTGGCTTCGGTACTGATCGCGGTGATTGCCCGGATGAAGGAAAAGGTGTTTATGGATACCTTTATTGAGGGTGTGAAATCGCTGGTGTCTGTAACGTTAATTGTGGGCGTAGCGCGCGGGGTTACCATTGTTTTGAATGACGGGCATATCAGTGGCACTTTGTTGTTTTACTCGGCCATGATGGTTGGTAAAATGCATGCGGTATGGTTTATTTTAATGATGATGGTGATGTACATGGTGTTTACGCTATTTATTTCCTCATCATCGGGCATGGCGGTACTGACTATGCCGATATTCGGGTCGCTCGCGGTAATTGTGGGTGTGCCTGGTAAGGAAATTGTAAATGCTTACCTGTTTGGCATGGGGATAATGGGTTTGGTTACCCCTACCGGGATTATGCTGCCATCGCTGAATATTGCCAATGTAAGTGTAAAGGCCTGGCTGAAATTTGTGTATCCGCTGATGGTAATATTGTTGCTTGTTTCGGCGGCATTTTTGGTGGTTGGGGTATTGTAAGGAAGCGAAGTAATCGCATGACCATGTCAAGCAAATGAGCGCAAGATTAATAGCTAATTAATAATCATGCTGAAATTAAAAATTTTAACTGTACCGATTTTATTTGTAAGCATGTTTTGGATGGGGTTTACTTTTAAATCTCATCAGTCACAAAAAGTTAGCAAACTACATAATGCGGCAGACACTGGAATTCTACATCTTAATGATTTAACGAAATCTGACAGAGCTAAATATAGCTTAACAATTATATTAGCCAAATTAACTAAAGACCCTTGTGGGCCTAATAATTACTTTTATCCTGTAACAGCGATACTTAAAAATAACTCAAAAGATACTCTAACATATTTAGATTATACATGTAGTCATTTTATTTGGGAAACAGATAATCAATTACTTTGGGCATACCAACCAACAGATGAATGTTATGGTTGTAATGCCAATTTTATGACCCACTTTATCGTACTTCCCGGGAAAAGTAAAACTATATTTTTGCACGCGATCTTTAGAAAAAATATAAAACCAGCACAAACTAATTTTAGGGTGGGAATGATATTACAGCGGGTAATTAATTTCAGTGACGATAGGGTTTATTTCAGGTATTTTCAAGCACCTCAGTCAGATAATCGCTTAGATCATTTAAGTAAACAAAAACAGAATCTTATATGGTCTAATTTTGTATCTATTCACACGAATTAATAATTTCAATAACATTGTTATCTAATTATTCAATAAAAAACAGAACAAAAACATAAGAAAATCACTGTTTTTTAATGATTGGGCTTTTCTTGTACCAAGTGTTTCATCTGTACCGTGGTACACTTATATTGTTTCTTCCTTTAGAATACTTAACACATTATTGTTATCAATGCCACCAAAAAAGGATACACCATGAGCGCCATTCTTTAGTGCTACCTGTATACCCTGACGGATCTCATCGTCATTCTTAAAGTTTGGCAAATACAGGCCTGCATATAGCGGGAACTTGCCTGCAAGGAAATGCGTGCCTTCTTTTACCGCATAGCCTATCCAGCTTACCTGCTCGTTGTAGAAACCGTGGTAGATCATCGGACAAATGCCATCCAGGTTCCAGTTTGTCCAGTCCTGCCTTACGTTGCGGCGGGCAACTTCGGGGGTTGGGAACACAGCTGCGGTTATTACTTTATTCTTTTTGTGTGCGATGTCGGCCAAGCTATTCACCACCCGGGTTATGTTACCATAGCGAAATAAACGCCATGACAGGCTTGCATCCGGATATTGCAGGGTGGTTACATCAATGTCATATTGATCTTTAAAATGCGCCTGACAAACCTCGCAGTAGCAAAAATCATAAGCCGGTAGTTCCTTGGTTTGGTCGAGGTTGTAATGGCTCCACAGGTTCACAGGCAGTATCACATCGCAGTAGCGCACGTAATCCAGATGGACACCGTCTATATAATCTTTGTTAATAATATCTGTTACCTGTTGCTCCAGGTACTGCTGTACTTCGGGGCGCGACGGGCATAGCCAGCGGTAGTAATCCACATAAGGCGGATGATCGACACAGGACTCCCCATTACGGTTTTTACTGTACCATTCCGGGTGAATCTTAAGTAATTCTGCGCGGTTAAAGGTCCACATCCAGCGGTGGGCTTCCAATCCGTTAGCTTTTGCGGTACGGAAATGGATTTCGCTATCGTTTTCAAAAAGTATAGCGCTAATGCCGGCTGCTTTATAGCCTGCATAGCGAATATTTAACTCGTCCTGGGTATCCTTTAGGTTCGGATTAATCCAAACCCAGTTTTTTAGCTTGTGCTTTTTAGGGGCGGCTAAACTTACTTCGGCTTTGCCTTTTAATGATAAGCCGGTAGCGGCACCTGCCAGTAATCCTGCTTTTATGAATTCCCGTTTATTCATTTTTCTTACTTATTTGATTGATCGCGCTTTGCTGGTTGATAGTCCACACCTGGTTACTTTGCTTGTCATTTATCAGCCCCATAAACTGGTGTTTGGTAGCCTCTAGTTTTAATAAATTCGCTTTGCCATTTACCACTATTCTACTTTTAATTCCGAGTTGTTTTAACAATAAAGCATACCTGTGATGCTTTATGAAATATAGGTATTCGCGGTAATAGATCAACCACAAATATCGTTTCTGCAGCTCAGAATAAGGCATCGTAAAAGTATTATTATCTGTAGTACTTTTGATAAACTGCAAATACCCCCAACGCTCCGGGAAATGCATATCAATCACCCCCTGCGCCGACCATACCCAATTATGCTCCGGTTTTAAATCGCCAGATGCGGTAGTTTGCTTTACATATTTGCCATTATGCACATCGGTATCCCACTCCACACGCGAAAAATTAATGCGCCACAAATCACCATCAACTGGTATATTTATATTGTTACCCATGCTGATTGATTTAAAAGGAATAGCGATTTCAACTGTCCAACCTTTATCCTTATCGGCAGGATTATTTACGGTGCCTTGTACCTTTACCGCGGTTCGCAATCCCTCGGCATTATAATTTATCATGGCATCGCCTCTATCCCTGTATGGGGTATTAAGAAAAAGATCGAAAATTGTATTCAGCGCATTTACCTCAAACTCGTAGTATTGATGTATGGTGTTATTGGGATTAATAAACACCTCAAAATCATTATCATGATAAACAATAGCATCATGCCTCGTTTCATAGGCCCAAACATTAGGTTCCTGTATTTTTGCTGCAATGTAAATGCAACTATCGCCCCAAAGCATTTTTACTTGGGTATGAAGTGTGGGATGTGGCTTTTTATCACCCTCAATATCCTGGAATTCATTCGTCCACGCTGCCTGGTTCCAGGTTGTATCATTAATATCACCATCAATTGCAGGTGGCGTCTTAGTATAATGAATAATGTAGTTGCGGGGAGTTGTAAATAGATTTTCAAGCCCATGAAATGGCGATTGCGCATTTACGCAAAACACCACAAATGAAAGGAATATGGTTATGAGTATTTTCCGATGGATATTTGATCTCATGCTGTCGTTTAATGATCAGCTTCCTAATGCAACAATGCGATCAAACTCTTCGCGTTTTAAGCCCATTACTGATAATCTGCCCTGGCGCACCAATCCCACATCTTTTAATTGCGCATCTGCTTTTATGGTTTCGAGTGTTACAGGATTTTTGATGGTTTCGAATGGAACAAGATCAACCACCACCCAGTTTTTATCATCAGTTGTTGGGTCCTGGTAAGCCTCTTTTACAACTTTGGCTATGCCTACCACCTCTTTACCTTCGTTACTGTGGTAATATAATACCAGGTCACCCTCCTTCATCTCACGTAAATTATTGCGGGCCTGATAATTGCGAACGCCGTCCCAAAAGGTGCGGCCGTCCTTATTAAATTTTTCCCAGCTATATTTATGCGGTTCACTTTTTACAAGCCAATAATTCATCTGCGGTATAATGTTTATACCGTAAAGATGTTAAAAAGTACTGTAATTGTAAAGTTGAATTAAGAGTAGAAAGCAGTAATAAGATGTACCTATTACTTATTATGACCTTTTAATGTATTTTTTATACAGGTGCTCAATGTAGCCTACGCTTACATAGTCCAGAAATTTCCAGCTTTCCTGAAAATACGTACGTTGAATGTATTTAAGAATACTAAAAAGTATTACCAAAAAGATAAGCAATAGCCCCAGCGAGAATAAAACTATGCAAAAAATGATAAAAACATTCATCGGAAAAAACTTAATGGTTAATTAATGCTTTTTACGATAATTTAACCAATAAGTTACCTTAGAGACAGAAATTCTATCTTTTTGTCTGAAAAACATATCCAAAGGCAAATTAAATACCTGGAAACGATTTAATGCAGGATTTTAAACATTAGTTCTTTAAGCAATGCGCCATCTTCGGCGTTGGAATCAACACCTTTGCTTTTCAAATCATATTCGCGCAGGTAACTTATAATATTCATGGTTTTACCATAATCATAACTACGGGCAGCCTGCTCATAATCTTTTACAAAATAAGGGTTTACGCCAATTTCGCGGGCTAGATTTGATTTGTCCTTCACATAATGGCATGCCAATACTTTGCTAAAGAAATTATTCAGGTTGCCTAATACCAAAACTATTGGGTTTGCTTTAGGGTTAGCTTCAAAATAATTAATGATTTGGTTTACCTTGAATGCGTTTTTTTGGCACAGAGCCGTTTGTAACTCAAATACATTGTACTCCTTACTAATACCTATATTATTTTGAATGTGTTCTAAGGTAATTTCTTGTCCTGCCGATATATTCAGCATTAACTTTTCCAGCTCGTTAGCTATCTTGGAAAGATCGTTACCCAGATATTCAGCCAGCATTGCTGAAGCTTGCTGATTTATGCGATAACCTTTTCCTGTAATAAAACTTTCTATCCAGCCGGGTATCTTGTTATCATATAATGTAGCTGATTCAAATATCAACCCATTCTTATCAATGGCTTTGTAAGTTTTTTTGCGTTTATCAAACTTGCCATATTTATAGCAAAATACCAGAATGGTACTTGGCAATGGATTTTCAAGATAAGCCAATAGTGGGTTGATGCTCTTTTTATCCTCATCGTCCTTCCCCCACTTCATATCCTGCGCCTCTTTTACCAATACAACCTGGTAATCAGCCATCATGGGGTAACGTTTGGAGGCATTAAGCACCGACATCAAATCGGTATCCTTACCATAAAACACGGTCTGATTAAAGCCCTTTTCAGCATCAGGCAATAATTGGTGCTCTACATAATTACTAACCTGGTCAATATAAAAAGGTTCTTCGCCATGTAACAAGTACAGGGGTTTAAATTTGCGGTTTTTAAGATCTTTTAATATATCGGCAGCAGTCATTTCAATTCAAAAATCAAAAGTAAAAATTCATAATCCAAAAGCACCATTCCTATCAACAATATATTATCGCGATATAAATCCGCTTTGAATTTTTACTTTTGATTTTTGAATTATAACATGGAACAACTGCAGCCGCTTAACTTACCTCCTTATCCTTTTAAAATAAGCGATAGCAACGGGCAGTTAACTTTGTTTGATGAGATAAGGAAAAAGCACCTCGTTATAACTCCCGAGGAATGGGTACGGCAGCATTTTGTCCAGTATTTAATCAATCAAAAAAAATATCCAAAAACGCTGATCAAACTTGAGGGCGGTGTAAAACTTAATGGTATGGCCCGCCGAACCGATATTGTTGTATTTAACCCTGCCGGCGAGAAGATTTTGATGGTAGAATGTAAAGCACCATCTGTTGCCATTAATCAAAAGGTGTTTGATCAGGTTGCCCGTTATAATATCACCCATAAAATAGGCTTACTTGCCGTTACCAACGGCTTACAACATTACTATTGCACAGTAGACTTCAACAATCATAATTACAAGTTTATTGAGGATCTGCCCGAATATAATATTTCGGCGAATAGTTAAACCTGAACAGTCAGCGTTTGTATCTTCTCCAGCAATTCTTCTGGTTTAAATGGCTTGGATACATAATCATTCATACCTGAATTAAATACGCGTTCTCTGATGTCAAATAACGCCGAAGCAGTTAGGGCGATGATAGGTATATTTGCTTTCTTGGGATCGGGCAGTTTTCTTATCTCAATAGCCGCGTCAAATCCATTCATAATAGGCATTTGCAGGTCCATTAAAATAATATCGAAGTTGCCGTATTGGACGAGTTGAACCGCGCGTTCCCCATTTTCAGCAATTGTTGGGGTGATATTCCATTTGGATAACAGTTTCTTCATCAGCATCACGTTAACCACATTATCTTCTGCAATAAGCATCCTGATATGACTTAAGGCATCATTTGCAGGGAGCGGTAACTTATTATCAACCCTCGGAACGTGTTGTTCTGTCGATACCGGGAATTCCATATTAAATGAGAACTCAGACCCCTGCCCAAGAACGCTGTTAACATTCATCTTTAGGCCTTGTAACTCCAGCAGGCGTTTAATAATTGCCAGACCTAAACCCGTGCCACCATACTGACGGGTAGTGGTTATTGACTCCTGAGCAAAAGGTTCAAATATGGTATCTATATTATGCTGGTCGATACCTATACCGGTATCCTTAACCGCGAAGTTTACGGTGATGGTATTGTGCCTGTCTTCAATTACGGTACATCTTACGCCAATATTTCCTTCTTTTGTGAATTTTATAGCGTTGCTGATGAGGTTAAATATGATTTGTGTAATACGGGTAGGATCACCAAATAAAACTTTCGTATCCAGACTATCATCAACATCAAGTTTAAACAGTAACCCTTTTTCTTCCGCTTTAATTTTTTGACCGCCGCAAATACCCTGCATTAGCTCGGTTAAATTAAAGCCTATATTTTCAAAAACAACCCGTCCTGATTCAATTTTATTAAAATCAAGCACATCGTTTACAATAGCCAGCAAATTTGCCCCCGAGAATTTTAGTATCTCCAGGTTTTCCCTTTGATCATGACGCGGGTTGCTCATCAGTAATAAATTACTCATACCGATAACCGCATTTAATGGGGTGCGAATTTCATGCGACATGGTAGAAAGAAATTCTGATTTTGCCTGCGATGATTTCTCTGCCTTATCAATAGCGGAGCCCAATTTTTCATTTAACACGGACTGATCTTCAGATGTTTTTTTCAGCTCCTGTATGTTACGATAAAACGCAGTATAAAAATGGCTGTGAATGTATATAAGTACTATAAAATTGGCAAATACCGCTATAATTATGGTTGATTGATCTACTTGCTCTGGCTTAAATTGAATAAAATACGCATTATTATATTGAACAACCAGGAAAATTAATACGGGTATCAGGTTCAGTATGGAATAAAATATACCATAAGTTTGGCCCAGCATGTAAAAACTGAATATAACAACCAGAATAACCATTTGAATGGTTACGATATTTACATTTTGGAGCGTGTAAAATACATCGAATAAATTTACAACTGTAGCCAGTATAAGTAAGCCATGCGATATAACCCGCCAATTGCCATTATATGTTAAAAACTTAAAAGAGATTACCGTACAAACCAGCATCACGATAGCAGTGTAGGTAATTAGTGGCTGGTGCTGGTAATAAATATTGCTTAATAGCGAAGCAAGAGCAATAAATACAATGCCTAAACCATAATATAATAAGCGAATACGTGCCTGATCAAGAAATGATTGATCATCCGATAATATTTTATCAAGCGAGAAGTTGAAAAAGCCGGCACTTTTGCTCATGCAATTATTGGGTATCTATAAATTAAAGTTCAGGTTGTTAAATATATAACACCTACGGCGTACAGCCAATAGATTTGCTATTATATTTAACAACCTGATGGAATACCCTTTGCAATTAGCAAGCCAAAGCCGCCAGGTTCTCTTCAATTATCTTCAACTTCGCTTCTGCGTCGTTTTTTTTCTTTAACTCGTTATCAATAATATCAGGTTTGGCATTGCTCATAAAACGCTCATTACTAAGCTTAGCATTAACCGAGCGTAAAAAGCCGTCGAGATATTCTTTTTCTTTTTTCAGTCTTTCGCACTCAACCGCAGGGTCAATCGTTTCTTCCATTGGGACGAAAAACTCATCTGTACCCACCATAAAGCTAATTGCACCACTAATTTTATCTTCGACAGTAGTAAGCTCAGTTACGTTACCCAGCTTTGAAATAATGGAACCATAAGTGGTATAATTAATATTACCGCTTGGTTTCACAGCAAGCGGCAATGTTTCCTTCGGTGATATTTGTTTACTGTTACGTACATTCCTTATTTGGGTAACCACTTGCTTAATACTCTCAGTAGCAGCAAGCAAGTGAGTATTTATTTCCCCATTTTTCGGCAATTGCGCAACAATACAACAATCCATCTCGCTGCGTTCACCAAACAATTCGTCGTGCCATAACTCCTCAGTTATAAAAGGCATAAACGGATGAAGTATTTTCAGGATGTTTTCAAAGAACGAAACGGTTACGGCATAAGTCTCTTTATCTATAGGTTGCTGATAAACAGGCTTAATCATCTCCAGGTACCAGGCACAATAGTCGTCCCATACCAGTTTATAGGTAGCCATTAATGCTTCCGATAAACGATATTGCTTAAAGTTATCTTCAATTTCGGTTAAAGCCTGATTAAAGCGACTATCAAACCACTCAATAGCTATTTTATTAGGATTAGATAGGTTTTCGTCAATCTCCCATCCCTTTATCAATTTAAAGGCATTCCAAATTTTGTTGGCGAAGTTTCTTCCCTGCTCACAGTAGCTTTCATCAAACATCAAATCATTCCCCGCAGGTGAACATAACAGCATACCTACCCTAACGCCATCAGCACCAAACTTTTCGATCAGCTCAATCGGATCAGGAGAATTACCCAATGATTTGGACATTTTACGCCCCAATTTATCACGAACAATACCTGTTAAATAAACATTCTCAAACGGCAGTTTACCACGGAACTCATGCCCCGCCATAATCATCCTCGCTACCCAGAAAAATAAGATCTCAGGCGCGGTAACCAAATCATTTGTTGGGTAATAATAATTAATGTCGGCATTCTCAGGATCTTTAAATCCGTCGAAAACAGATATAGGCCATAACCATGATGAGAACCAGGTATCTAAAACATCTTCATCCTGTATTAAATCAGCAGCGGTTAAACTAGCGTTGTCAGCTGATAGCTTTTTGGCTTCTGCTAATGCTTCCTCATTTGTTTTGGCGATAACGTATTGCCCATTTGGTAAATACCAGGCAGGTATCTGCTGCCCCCACCATAACTGGCGACTAATACACCAATCCTTCACATTCTCCATCCAGTGGCGGTAGGTATTGGTGAATTTTTCGGGAATCAATTTAATATCACCATTCAAAACATAATCCAATGCGGGTTTAGCCAACTGATCCATCTTGCAAAACCACTGCATAGATAGTTTAGGCTCAATAACCGCATCGGTACGTTCAGAAAATCCTATTTGTGATTTATAATCTTCAACTTTTTCTAATGAACCGGCTTCTTCCAATAGTGGTGCAATTTTCTTACGTGCCACAAAACGATCTACCCCAACTAAAATTTGTGCTTTTTCATTTAGCGTACCGTCATCATTCAAAATATCAATAACCGGCAAATTGTGTTTGATGCCGAGCTCATAATCATTCAAATCATGCGCAGGAGTAACTTTTAAACAACCTGTACCAAAATCCATGGTCACATATTCATCCAGAATAATTGGTATCTCCCTATTTATTAAAGGGATGATTGCTTTTTTACCATGCAGATGCAGATAACGCTCATCATTAGGATTAATACAGATAGCCGCATCAGCCATTATGGTTTAAGGGCGTGTTGTGGCTACGGTTAGATAAGTTGGCGAACTTTGCTCTCCGCTCCCCGCCACTTCATACTTAATATAATAAAGCTTCTGATTTACTTCCTTGCGAATAACTTCCTCATCAGATACCGCTGTTTTCCCTTGCGGATCCCAGTTCACTATACGCACACCGCGATAGATAGAATCTTTTTTATACAGATGGATAAACGTTTCAATTACCGCGTCAGATAATTCCTCATCCATGGTAAAACGCGTACGATCCCAATCACAGGATGCACCCAATTTTTTAAGCTGATCTAATATAATACCACCATATTTTTCCTTCCACTCCCAGGCGTAGCTTAAAAATGCTTCGCGACTAAGGTCTTTTTTAGCGATGCCGCGCTCTTTAAGCATGGCAACAACTTTAGCTTCGGTAGCAATACTGGCGTGGTCTGTTCCCGGTACCCAGCAGGCATTCTTGCCTTGCATACGGGCACGACGGATCAGTACATCCTGTATAGTATTGTTCAACATATGGCCCATGTGCAAAACGCCGGTAACATTTGGCGGCGGCATTACTATGGTATAAGGCTCGCGCTCATCAGGCACCGACCTGAAAAACTTGTGCTGTAACCAATAGCTGTACCATTTATCTTCTGCTTCTTTAGGCTGATATGTTTTAGAAATACTCATAGTTTGCAAAAATAATCAATTAGTTTATAGTTACGCTTCGTGGTTAATAGTAATTGCAATTTATGTATAGAATTAGCCGGCTACAGCTTGAACTATCAAATTATAATTGCGGGCCTTGTGCGATACCTTCCCATAGAATAGGGAAAGGAGGCGAATCGGGTAAAACAAGCGACAGACTTTAAAAGCGATTCCATTTCAAATAATTCTTCTCATCAATAGCTTTTTCCAATATTTTATTACCTTTAAGCTTAATTTGATCTCATTATGGAATTTAAGTACTCGAATTTGGTACTTGCTGGAGTTTTATGCATTTCGGTAAGTGCTTTTGCAGTAGATGGTGGCAAAAAATCTAAAACTCATCATCCTGCCCCTCCCGCACATCCCAGAAAATTTATTGATTCGGCCAATATGGACTTGTCCATTAAGCCGGGTGATGATTTTTATGATTATGCCGATGGTAACTGGATAAAAAACAATCCTATACCAGCTAAAGAAACCCGTTGGGGCAGCTTTAACACCCTGATACAGGATAACACAACCAAACTACTAAACTTACTAAAAGAGGTTAGCGCTACATCTGCGCAGCAACCAAAAGGCAGCTTAAAACAACGTGTGGGCGATTTATATGCCAGCGGAATGGATAGCGTAACTATTGAAAAAGCAGGCTATACCCCAATCCAGCCGGATTTGAAACGTATTGACAGAATCTCATCTACCCAAGGCGTTATTAATGAAATGGTTTTCCAGCGCGTACATGCATTGGGCAGCCCATTATTCAGGTTTGGTGTTGGTGGCGATGATAAACACCCTAACGTAAACATCGTAGGATTGGATCAAGGCGGCACCAGCTTGCCTGATCGCGATTACTATTTAAAAAACGATCCTCGTACTTTAAAAATTCAGGAAGCTTATAAAAACTACCTGATAAGCTTATTCACACTGACCGGGACCAGTGCTGATGAAGCTGCAAAAAATGCCGCTATTGTTTTTGATATTGAAAAAGCTTTGGCTAAAGCACAATTAAGTCGTGTCGCGCTGCGCGATCCAAACGTTACTTATAACAAATTTTCAGTTGTTGAATTCAGCAAAACTACTCCGCATTTAAACTGGGTACAATTATTACCTGAGATGAAAGCACCAGGCCAGGATACCATATTGGTAGGCGAGCCTGCATTTTTCAAAGCCGCGGATAGCTTAGTAGCTGCCACACCTGTAAACGATTGGAAAGTTTACCTAAAATGGAACATTCTTAAAGGTTCAGCAGGATCATTAAGCTCACCGTTTGTTGCTGCCAGCTTTAAATTTAGCCAGGCATTAAGCGGCCAAAAAGTTCAGGCACCTCGCACTGAGCGTATGTCGGGTATGGTTGATGGAAGCCTTGGCGAATTGTTGGGCCAATTATATGTAGAGAAATACTTTACACCAGCGGCTAAGCAATACATGGTTAACCTGGTTAACAACTTAAAAAGCACATTGGGCGATCGCATACAACGCCTTGATTGGATGAGCGATGAAACCAAAGCTCATGCACTTAAAAAGCTAGCTGCATTCACTGTAAAAATTGGTTATCCTGATAAATGGCAAACTTATGATGCCGTTATCATAAACCGTGGTGATTATGTTGGCAACTTAAGAAGTATTGGCGAATGGCGCTATAATTACATGGTAAGCCAATTAGGTAAACCTGTTGATAAAACCCGTTGGGGAATGACACCACCAACTGTTAACGCGTATTACAACCCGTCAAATAACGAAATCGTTTTCCCGGCAGGTATATTACAGTTCCCTTTCTTTGATTTCGATGCGGATGACGCTGTAAATTATGGCGGTATTGGCGCTGTAATAGGCCACGAAATGACACATGGTTTTGATGATGAAGGTCGCCAGTATGATGGTGATGGTACATTACGCGATTGGTGGACAAAAACTGATGCCGACAGGTTTAAAGTACGTACCGACCAAGTTGTTGCACAATACAATGCCTTCACCGTATTAGATACTATCCATGTAAATGGTAAATTAACTTTAGGTGAAAACCTTGCCGATTTAGGCGGTGTAAACATTGCTTACGAAGCATTTAAAAAGACTAAGGAAGGCCAATCAACAGACACTAAAATTGATGGCTTTACTCCTGATCAGCGTTTCTTCTTGTCATGGGCCCAGGTATGGAGAGGCTCACAAAGACCGGAAGCTGCCGCTCAGCGCATATTAACTGATCCGCACTCACCTGAGAAATACCGCTGTAATGCACCTATCAGCAATGTAGATGCATGGTATGCTGCATTTGATGTGCAACCGGGCGACAAAAACTACAAAGCTCCTGCCGACAGGATAAAAGTTTGGTAAGCCATTGGTTTTACAGCATTAATTAAACTAACAAAGCCCGGTAATAATCGGGCTTTGTTAGTTGTTTTTATATTGATAACCTGTGATCCCTATGGTTTTGATTACAAACCACTGACCTGTATTGATTACACCATCTAAAAGCAAACATATATCTTTGCCCCGAATATGATTATCCATCAATTTTATGATAAAGGCCTGGCGCATGCCTCCTATGCGATCATCAGGACCGGGAAAATGATTGTTATTGATCCTTCCCGTGATCCCCAACCATACTATGACTTTGCCACCCTGCACGAAGCCGATATTACAGGTGTGATAGAAACCCACCCGCATGCGGATTTTGTAAGCTCCCATTTGGAAATACATCAAACTACCGGTGCTACAATTTATGTAAGCAAACTTACCGGCGCAGCATATCCGCATGAAGGTTTTGACGATGGAGATGTTATTGAACTGGATGACATTAAGCTAAAGGCTATCAATACCCCCGGCCATTCACCCGATTCCATTTGTATTTTATTACAGAATGAGAGTGGGCACGATGCCGCTATTTTTACAGGTGATACTTTATTTGTTGGCGATGTTGGCCGCCCTGATTTACGCGAGGATGTAGGTAATATCACCGCTAAAAAAGAGGAACTGGCGAAGCAGATGTATCACTCAACAAGAGATAAACTGATGCAGTTGCCAAAGAATGTAATCGTTTATCCCGCACATGGCCCCGGCTCGCTATGTGGTAAAAACATGAGTGCTGATCTGCAAAGCACCATCGGTCGCGAATTACGCGAAAACTATGCGCTGCAATTGATGAGTGAGCTACAGTTTGTTAAAACACTAACTACCGATCAGCCCTTTGTGCCTAAATATTTCGGGTACGATGTGGAGTTGAATAAGTCTGGCGCAACGCAGCTTAAAAACAGTATTAGCGCAATAGATAAATCGGCATCAATATCGGACAAAAACACACTCATCATTGACACCCGTCCAAAAGCTGATTTCAGAAAAGGACATATCAAAGGCGCTATCAATTTGCAAAACGGCGAAAAATTTGAAACATGGTTAGGTTCAATTATCGGCCCTAATGAAAAATTCTACCTGATTGCTAACACCGATGGTGATTTGGACATCATGATAAAAAAAGCTGCCAAAATTGGTTACGAAAGCAATATAAAAGCTGCTTTATTAACACCAGATAATATAACTGAAAGATCGGCTGATCTTGATCTTGCAGATTTTCAAACCAACCCGGAAAACTATACTATTGTGGATGTACGTAACTGGGGCGAGGTGAATGATGGAACAATGTTTATCAATCCGGTTATTATCCCACTGCCTGAATTACGCGAACGCATAAACGAAATCCCAACTAATAAACCCATCGTAGTACATTGTGCTGCTGGCTATCGCTCGGCTGCGGCTTCGAGTATTATTGCCGCGCGGATAAAATCTGTACCTGTTTATGATTTGGGCGAAGCAATTTTGGATATAGCTAAAATCAACGCTTAACATGCTCGAAATTGTAAAAACCTCCGATGGTTCAAACACCATTTTCAATAGCGAAGTAGGCGAAAACTACCATTCGCGCCACGGCGCTTTGCAGGAGAGTAAGCACGTATTTGTAAAATCGGGTTTACAATATTTCTTGGATAAGACTGAAACTAAGCAAATTTCAATTTTAGAAGTAGGTTTTGGCACCGGACTAAACTTTTTACTAAGTGCCGATTACTGTACCAAGGAAAATATACAGCTTGATTATACCGGCATTGAAGCATATCCGCTAACGGATGAAATGATAAGTCAGACTGGTTATGATGAATACGTTACCGCAGACTTATGGCAACAATTTCTTAGTAATTATCAGGCAGCACTTAAAAGCCCTATTGAACTCAATAAAGCTTGCCACCTGCAAATTGCAAACGTCAAACTGATGGACTTTCAATCAAATCAAAAGTTTGATGTAATTTATTTTGATGCATTCGCTGCCATCCATCAACCCGAAATGTGGGATGAGGCTGCAATCACTCATACGCTCCAATTTTTAAAACCGGGCGGCGTATTTGTCACCTATGCCATTACCGGAAACCTGAAACGCATAGTTAAAGGCTTAGGCCTAAAAGTTGAAAAAGCCCCCGGTGCGCCAGGTAAGCGGGAAATGTTGAGAGCTTATTAATGTGTTGATGTGCAGATATGCGTATATGCAGATTATTTATTTATAAATCCCATTAATTCACTAATACCTGAGCTAACAATTCGTTAAAATCCGCACATTTGCATATATGCACATTAACAACACTATGCCACTAACCCCTCCTATTACATCCACCACCCCCGCAGGCGCTTTTGAAAGATTGCTTACCATTATGGATGATCTGCGCCTGAATTGTCCATGGGATAAAAAGCAGACCTTAGAAAGCCTTCGTCATTTAACTATTGAAGAAGTATACGAGCTATCAGATGCTATTTTAAGCGGTGATATGCCCGAGATCAGGAAAGAATTGGGCGATGTAATGCTGCACCTTGTTTTTTATGCGCGAATTGGCTCAGAAACTAACGATTTCAATATTACCGATGTTTTAAATGGTATTTGCGATAAACTGGTGAACCGTCACCCGCATATTTATGCTGATGTTGACGTGCAGAATGAAGATGATGTTAAACGTAACTGGGAGCAGATCAAACTAAAAGAAGGCAACAAATCTGTTTTGGGTGGCGTACCGGCATCATTACCGGCATTAGTAAAAGCATCGCGCATACAGGAAAAAGCCCGTGGTATTGGTTTCGACTGGGAAGAGAAAAGTCAGGTATGGGCAAAGGTTGAAGAAGAGCTGCAAGAGTTTAAAGATGAATTTAATGTAGAAGACGAAACAACTATAGATCATGATCGTGCCGAAAGTGAATTTGGCGACCTGTTGTTTTCATTGATAAATTATGCCCGCTTCATTAACATCAACCCCGAAGATGCTTTAGAAAAAACCAACCGCAAGTTTATCAAACGATTTCAATACTTAGAAACTAAAGCCAAAGAGAACGGCCAGGAACTCCAAAACATGAGCCTTGCCGAGATGGATGTGTATTGGAACGAAGCTAAAAAATTGTAGTAAAAATGTATATTGCAGATAATACCTAAATTTTTATGAAAAAGGCAATTATCACATTTTTAATTATTTCCTCATGTATATCAGTGCTTAAAGCACAAACTTCAGAATTTTCAGTTCAAGCAAATACGGGACTATCTCATTTTTTTGGAACAGGAACTTTAAATAGCACTTTTTTGAACGCTGATGATCAGCAGCACACTGGTTATCCAAACGGTAGTGGAAATAAAAACGCAGTTATTTTTGGCGGAAACATACAATGGCAATACACTTTTAAATGCAATTTTCTATTAGGCCTGCAAGCAGGTTATGAAGCATTAGGTAGCAAGATAAATATTTCAAGCGTCTATTCGGAAGGC
Source organism: Bacteroidota bacterium (assembly GCA_013287375.1). Lineage (GTDB taxonomy): Bacteria > Bacteroidota > Bacteroidia > Sphingobacteriales > Sphingobacteriaceae > Mucilaginibacter. The sequence goes on from JABDDX010000013.1 coordinate 39,389, forward strand.
GTTCCTATGCCCGCTACAGGAAGTTTTACAGAACATTTAAATTATATCAATTTAAATCCTTTTATAGGTTACCGGTTTGATGTAGATAAAGTACATCTGGATGTTATGCCGGGGCTTGATATTGCCTTGGGTCTTAATTCAAAACTAACAGGCAAAGCTGTTACCAATAATAATGTGGTTTACTCGCCAAGTTCTGTAATCAATGGCAAGCCAGATGACGATGTCCGGATTAGATTGGGTTTGGCTGCTTATTATCAAAGGTTTGGCATCATAGCAAGTTACTCACGCGGCTTGGCTGATTTCAATTCCGGAGAAATTGCAGATGCGCCCGTCCCCGCTATGCATCTTGAAGCGTTTCGTTTAGGTGTATCTTATCGAATAAAATAACTATTTAAACCTGATTGCCTTTACAGGGGATATTTTGCTCACCAGCATTGATGGTATCACTAATACAACAAGACAAACTATCAAAATACCTAAATTAAGTTCGATAGCATCCAACCAATTAAACTGAATAGGTACAAAAGGCATATAGTACGATGCGGGATCAAGTTTGAAAGTATGGGTAAGATTTTGAAATATCCCAATCCCGAATCCAAACAAATTCCCCAATACCATCCCTACTCCCACCAAGTACAACGCATTTATCAGAAATATCTGCTGAATACTCCAATTGGTTGCCCCCATAGCCTTCAGCATACCGATCATGGAGGTGCGTTCCAATATCATAATCAACAAAGCCGATATCATATTAATTACTGCTACAATCAGCATCAGAGCCAGCATTACTACAGTATTAGTATCAAGCAAGCTCAGCCATTCAAATATAGTCGGATAGGTTTGTTCAACGGTGTAAGCTTTAAGCTTGGTTGGCAAAACATCGTTTATACTATTTTCAGAATAATTAAGCAGATCAAAGTCCTTTACCCTTATTTCATAACCACCAATTTGAGTTGGTAGCCAATCATTAAGGCGCTGGATCAATGATAATGAGCCAACCACATAAGTTTTATCCACCTCATCAACCCCTGAGCTAAAAATGCCCACAATTTTAAACGGACGTTTGCGTAAAGGCATGAAATACATCAGCATATTATCGCCAACTTTTAATTTAAGGCGGTCAGCGGTTTGCTGGGAAATCATAATCTCCTTTTGCGCGGCAACGGAATCAGAAAAATCCATCACCCTACCAGAAAGCAATATCTTCTTAAAAAAGGTCCAGTCGTAATTTTTATCGACGCCTTTTAACACAACACCTTCAATTTCGTTATTGGCTTTTATAATACCCGGCTTAGTGGCAAATGGCATTACGTTAGTGATTGTTTTTTTATTAAGGGCTTCTTTTACAAATTTGGGATCTGATAAAAATGGAGAATTTTCGTAGGAATTATTGAGATCATACTTTACCACCTGCATATCGCCGGCAAAACCACGCATCTTTTCACGGATTTCCTGCTTAAAACCACGCACAACAGCTAACGATAATATCATTATACCCAAACCGAGCATAATGCCCACAATAGCTATCCGCACGATGAGTTTTGAAAACGTGCGTGTAGACTTAAATGTTATTCGACTGGCTATGAAAGATGCGAAACTCAATGCAGGGATGTTTTTGTACCTTCGCAAATATGCGCTTTTGCAGTTAAAAATGCAGTATGATTATGATAAGGATAAACACTTTTAGATTAATAACCCTTATTGCCTGCTTTAGCAGTGCTATTGCTTTTGGACAAGGCAGTTTACACCATCAATTTGCAAAAAAAATCATCCCGGGTGCCGATCAAACCAACCTGTACCTTAATTACCTGAAAGGCAAAAACATCGGAATGGTGGTTAACCAAACCTCGGTAATCGGTGATAAACTTACGCCGAGTGTTGACAGCTTATTAAAATTAGGTATCAACATAAAAAAGATATTCGGACCCGAACATGGTTTTAGAGGCAATGCCAGCAATGGTGCAACAGTTAATGATAGTGTCGACCCAAAGACAGGCTTACCTGTCATCTCATTATATGGCAAACATTATAAACCAACACCTGCTGATTTAAATGGGATTAACCTGATGATATTTGATATACAGGATGTAGGTGCACGCTTTTACACCTACCTGTCTACCCTACAATACGTAATGGAAGCCTGCGCAGAAAATCATATTGAACTATTCATTTTAGACAGGCCAAATCCCAATGGTTTTTATGTTGATGGACCGGTACTGGATACCACTTACAAATCATTTATCGGAATGGATGCCGTACCCATTGTTTACGGCATGACAATAGCCGAATACGCCCAGATGATTAATGGTGAAGGTTGGCTTAAAAACCATGTACAATGCAAATTGAAAATTATTAAGGTTGCTAATTATAACCATAATTCGGCTTATACATTGCCGGTTAACTCATCGCCAAATTTAAATACGGCACAATCGGTTTTATTATACCCAAGTTTGTGTTTGTTTGAAGGTACTACTTTAAGTTTAGGCAGGGGAACTTATACTCCATTTGAAGTAATTGGGCATCCATTATTAAAAGGAAAATACGCTTACAACTTCACCCCGGTAAGCATCCCGGGGATGAGCGAAGATCCGCCGCAAAAAAACCAGGTTTGTTATGGCATCGACCTAAAAAAGTATGATACAGGCATCATCCGCAGCAGCGGAAAATTAAATTTAACATGGCTGCTGGAATTATATAACGCTTTCCCGGATAAAACCCATTTTTTTAACGCGTACTTTGTAAAACTTGCAGGCACGGATCAGTTACGTAAACAAATTGAAATCGGAAAAACAGAACGTGAGATCCGCGAAAGTTGGGAACCGGCATTAAGCAAATTTAAAATTACGCGCCGCAAATATTTGTTGTACAACTAAGCATTTTTTTTGCTAAATTGTTGGCTATAACTGAACCTGTACTTCAATTAACTAAAAACACAATATTACACAACTAAAAAAGAAAGATATATAGCATGAGAATTGTATTTATGGGCACACCCCAATTTGCTGTAACATCGCTTGATGAACTATTAATGGCAGGTTGTGATGTTGTTGGCGTAGTTACCGCACCTGATAAGCCGGCGGGCCGTGGTCAAAAACTAACCCAATCTGCTGTCAAGGAATATGCTGTAGCCAAAGGAATAAAGGTTCTACAACCTGAAAAGTTGAGAGACCAATCTTTTTTAGATGAATTAAAAGCCCTTGAAGCCGACTTATTCGTAGTAGTGGCTTTCCGTATGTTACCCGGCATAGTTTGGACGATGCCTATCCGTGGTACTATAAACTTACATGCTTCGTTATTGCCTCAATATCGCGGCGCAGCTCCTATTAACTGGGTTTTGATTAACGGTGAGAAAGAAACCGGTGCCACCACATTTTTCCTGAAACAAGATATTGATACCGGGAACTTATTATTCACCGAGAAAATAACCTTAACCGGTGCCGAAACTGCAGGCGAATTACATGACCGCTTAATGAATAAAGGCGCAGGCTTATTAGTTAAAACCGTAAAAGCCGTTGAAAGCGGCCGTTACAGCGAACTACCTCAGCATGAACTTGTTGATGGTATGGAATTGAAGCATGCCCCCAAAATTTTCAAAGAAGATTGCCTTATCGACTGGAATAATACTACCGAAACAGTATTTAACCTGATTCGTGGCTTAAGCCCCATCCCTACTGCCTTTACCAAACTGAATGATAAAACATTCAAAATATATTATGGCCAACAGGAAGTTACCCAAACTACTGAACAACCCGGAACTTTTTTGACCGATAATAAAACTTACCTGAAATTTGCTTGTACCGATGGCTACATAAGCGTTACGGATGTTCAACTAGAGGGTAAAAAACGGATGAGTATTGAAGAGTTTTTACGGGGAGTAAAATTATAACCACCCTCTTCTACTGTCATTTCGAACGTAGAGAGAAATCTTCTAAATCCTGCACGACGAACTTTGCATATTGAAGAAGATTTCTCTCTACGTTCGAAATGTCAGCACTTTAAAAACTCCATCAAACCAAAGTCAAAAAATCCTCAGGTATAACATTTTCTGTTTTATGTCGTTATTTTTACGCACTAATTAATTTACAGGCATGGTATTTTACACCGACAGGATAGAGCGCTTAAAAGCAGGGATAGAGCCACTTCGCAAACAACTTATAGAGCACCCTTTATATAAACATATCAATTCCCTGCAGGACTTAAGCGTTTTTATGGAGTATCATGTTTTCGCTGTATGGGATTTTATGTCGTTGTTAAAATCGTTGCAACAAAAACTCACCTGTACTACCTTACCCTGGATGCCGGTTGGTAATGCCAATACCCGCTACCTGATAAATGAAATTGTAACCGGTGAAGAAAGTGATATTGATGAGCACGGTAACCGCACCAGTCACTTCGAGCTTTATTTAAAAGCGATGGAGCAGGCAGGCAGCCCTGCAAATGCTATTAACGATTTGTTTGACGAATTAAATTACGGCAAACTGATTGACGAAGCATTGATTATCGCCAATATCCCAAAACCTGCACGTAATTTTGTACAACATACCTTTGATGTAATAGACGCAGGCAAAGATCACGTAACTGCCGCGGTATTTACTTTTGGACGTGAGGATCTAATACCCGGTATGTTTATTAGTATAGTAAAAGAGCTTAATCAACAGTTACCAGGTAAAGTAGAAACATTACTATATTACTTGGAAAGGCATATTGAAGTTGATGGCGATCATCACTCCCACCTTGCCTACCAAATGACTGCCGAACTTTGCGGCGATGATGACCAGAAATGGCAGGAAGCGTTTATTGCCGTTGTGGAAGCCCTTACCTCGCGAATAGCACTTTGGGATGGTATTTTAGCTGCTATAAAAGCATCGGTGGCTGTTGAAGCGTAGTGGCAAATAACATTAAACTTTATAGCTTATTGTTAATAAGCATAATGACATTTGGAGTAACATCTTGTAGTGAAAAGAAAACTGATGATGCTGTAAAAAGCTATACCTATTGGGCAGATGCACCTCCTCAAAATGATCTTAAAGTCATTCATGGCAAATATTGGCAATCTGCAAATTTCACCAAAGAATATATAGTCTATCTTGAGTTAGCTGCTTCCTCTACATGGAAAGAAGATTTTATCAAGCAAAATCATCTCGTTGTATCAAAAGATGAGCTATCAATTCCAACAGATGCTCCATCGTGGTTTAGATTTCAAAAGACTATCAGGGTATGGAAACAAAACGAAAATAACCAGTCTCAATATATTGAGGATTTACAAACTGGCCATTGGTTTATATTTGAACAGCAATTATAACTTATTGCAGCCTATGGTAAATAGTATTACGCTACCATAACTCAGTTGAAAAAATGTCAAAGAATATAAGCTTCGCTTTCACAAGCGAATAGTCGAACCAATAAAGGATTTGTTGTTTGCGGGATGTTCCGCTTAGGATACTCCAAATTTACGGAGTATAAATTAAAGAAGTGCTGACACTATTTTGTCAGTAATTATAATTTATTCAATTCCTCAACCAGCGTCTTGCTTAGTTTATTAAAATAACGCTTCACCCCATATCCCATAACACATTGAATACCGCGGGTAGCATTCGTCAGGAAAACTTCATCAGCTTCGTATAGTATATCCGGGTTTATTTGTGCTTCAGTTACGCCTATATTATTTTCTTTGGCAATATTGATAATCACCTGACGCATTATGCCTTCCACGCAACCCTCGCTAAGTGCAGGTGTATATAAATGGTTATTATACCACACAAAAACGTTTGAACTACCGGCTTCGCACAAAAAGCCATTCTGATTTAACAGGAAAACTTCGTCAAGCTTATTTTGCTCTTTGAAAATCCCCGCCATTACATAAATAAGCGAATTGCAGGTTTTTATATTGGATAGATAATTAGTAGCCTTCGGCAGATCAGTAAAAATATCCATGATCAAACCCTTGCTATTTAAAAAATAGCGTGGCTCATCTACCGATTGCATCTCTATGCAATACCCCATTTTGTTTAACGATGGGCTTTATACATCCCACGCAAAAAAAATATATTCATTTCGAATCTCCTCTACCGCAGGATTTTGAAACCGTTTTAGAAAAATGGCGAAAATATATTGCTGCAACCGTAGATCAAAAAGGATAATTTTGTGTTGATAATACCATGACATCGGCTTTCATAAATTTTAATAGCGAAATAGTACCTGCAAGTACGCAACTACTAACCACGGCTAACAGGGCTTTTAGGTATGGTGATGGGTTATTTGAAAGTATGCGCCTGATGAAAGGCCAACTTAAATTTGCCGACCTGCATGCCGACCGTTTACAGCGCGGTATGAAAGCATTGAAGATTGATGGTTACTCG
>JABDDX010000014.1 GCA_013287375.1 Bacteroidota bacterium
AAGAAACGTTTGGGCTTGTATTTATTGAAGCGATGCAATTTGGATTGCCAGTAATATGCAGTGATATCCCCCAGTTAAGAGAAATAATCCCTCCGGAAAACATATTTGTTAAAAATGGACAAACGCTGGCACAGGAAGATATTGATAAAATCTGTGACAAAGAATATCGGGAAAGAATAGGACATATAAATAAATCTGTTTCCGAAAAATTATTTAATATAGATGTGCAGATAAAGCTTGTTTCAGATTTATATTTATCACTTACCTAAATCAAACAACATATTACAATATGATTAAATTTTATCTGATCCTGATTTTTGAAGCCATATTTTCGCCTGTACTGTATTTAATTGAAGTGCTGAAAAAGCTCGGATTATTACCAGTAAACTATCATTTCAAAGCAAACATAAATCGTAAGGAGGCAAACGCCGATAAACTATTAGTATGCATACACGATTGGGCAGGCTACGACCTCATTAGAAAAAAAAGGTTTAAAAATGGCAAAGAAATTGAATGCGGGCTATCCTATCAAATTGAAAGGTTTATAAATTATAAGGGAGAAAAGAGTATTGAGTATTTGGTCACCATATCTGATATTGAGCAACATCCGAAAGAAAAATATGAAGGTATAAACATAAAAGCTGTTTCGAATATTGGATTTGATTTCTCGGGATATGGCGATTTTGTCGAAAACTTACGTGATGAAAATTGTTATATATTATTAATGAATACTTCAGTTGAGAAAACGCAAACCGACTTTATTGATGATTACATTGATTATATGGAATCAAATCCATCAATAGGTTTGTTAGGTATATCATATTCAACTAAAAAGTTTCAAACGCTTATCAGGAATAATTTTGAACCGCACGTGCAAAGCTTTTTTTTGCTAACAACTTCTGATATCTTAAAGCAAATTAGTATAGTTAATAATGGGTTTCCAGGTAAGTTCATTAAGCATAAAAGATTATTAATAAGAGAGGGGGAGCTTAAAATTTCCTCAATTATTAAGCGGATGGGTTATTCATTAGCCATTATTAGTGAAAATGGGCAGCCATTTATTTTCCCAACGTCAACAAATAAATATTCAAAACATAAAATGTGGAAAATGCCTTATGGTGATTACAGGTATGCCGTTGATACACCAAATAAAATTAACCGCATTATCTCCGGGTAATTTAAAATGCTGTTTTACATATTTTAAGATCTAAATAGTTATATTTTATTTCATGCTCAACAATTTAACATTTTCAATATTAATACCAACTTATAACGCTGGAGATGAGTGGGCAACGTCTTTGCAGGCTATAACCTTACAAACAGCTCATATAAGCCATAAAATCATTGTTGATTCTGGGTCAACAGATAACACAGTTAAAATCGCGGAGGGATTTGGATTTAAAGTGGTTTCAATACCGCAACATCAATTTAATCATGGCGCTACACGGCAATTATTAGTAGAGTTATCCAAAGATGTTGATATTTGTATATTTTTAACACAGGACGCCATTTTAGTCTCACCTGATAGTCTCGAGAATATAGTTAAAGCATTTGATGACCCGATGGTCGGTATCGCATATGGCAGGCAGTTACCACATAAAAATGCAAAACCCTTAGAAACTCATGCCAGATTATTTAATTATCCGGATAAGGCAGAAGTTGTTTCAATCGCGGACGTTGATAAAAAGGGTTTTAAAGTGTTTTTTTGTTCCAATTCATTCTCCGCTTATCGTCGCACCGCATTATTAGATGTTGGTGGATTTTCGTCAGATTCAATAATGGGCGAAGATGCTATTGTAGCTGCAAAAATGCTGGAACAAGGCTTTAAAAAAGCTTATATTACAGATGCTGCAGTGTATCATTCTCATACTTATACACTTTCAGAAGAATTTAAACGGTATTTTGACACGAGAGTTTTTCATGAACAAAACAAGTGGTTAATAAAAAATTATGGCAAGCCAACAGGTGAAGGTCTCAAATTTGTAAAATCTGAGATAAGATATATATACAAAAGTGATCCTAAATATTTATTTAAATCTATTGCATCCTTAGGGGCTAAATGGCTGGGATATAAAATTGGGAAATTTTACAACAATATACCTCTCTTTTTATTGAGAAAATTATCGATGCACGGGTATTATTGGGAATAAATAACTAGCATAGTTATATTAATATATTTAACTATAGGGTAAATTATATTGCAACGTGAAAGGTGATTTATGGTTAAACTGTTTGCACTGTAATAGCGCCTATAAAAGAACTTAATCCTTATTCTTTACTATAATAAAATTGGGGGCGGATAGCTTAGCTATTAGCATATATAATAAAGTTATTAGTTAACAATTTAATAATATTTAGAATGTTTTGCTGTTAATTTTTTGACCTAAATCGTGATGAAAAGATAATTTTTATTCTTTTTAAAACAATTTTAAAATAGTAAATGTTACCTTTGAATATTCCTAGGCCCATGAAATACTCAAAGCTGCTTCCGTTTTTCATTTTTATAAGTGATTTTTTTATCTTAAATATCGCTCTCAAACTAGCATATTTATTGTCTTTTAATCATCATTCACCAAGTATAGAGTTTAATAATTTTATCTTATTGGTTAATTTTGTTTGGCTGTTAACATCTTTATTTACAAAGACATATCAACTACCCAGGCCTTTGGTATTAAGCGAAAATATTAATAAGTTTTCGTCCTCCTTGCTTTATCATTTAGTACTAGTGTTGTTTGTTATTTACTTCTTTAAATTATACGAAGTTGGCCGCGTGGAATTGGTAATCTCGTATGTGATGTTTTTCTCGCTGATTGTTGTTGAAAGATCCTGGATGTTTTTTACGCTGGATGTTTTAAGAAAAAGGGGGTATAATAGAAGGCATATAATAGTTATAGGAAATGAAGGTATAGCCAAGCGATTATTTAAATCTTTTGCGAAGCATCCGGAGTACGGCTATCATTTTATTGATTTTATTAACGAAACAAGAATGAAAAGTATTTCAACAGATATTTTATTCGAACAGATGTTGGATAAAAGGCCTGATGAGATATTTCTGTGTTACAAGAATACTAACCAGGCATTGTTAAAAAAATTAATAGATTTTGGTTATCAAAATAACCTTAAGATCAAATTTGTTTCTGATTTAGTATTAGATAATGGTTTTGCTTCTGTAGTTAACTATGAAAATCTCCCCATAATACAGCTTTCTTCACATCCAGAGATTAGTTTTAAAATCAAGTTTTTTAAGAGGAGTTTTGATGTTTTGTTTTCATTGTTTGTAATGATATTAGGCTTCCCGGTATTTTTTATAGTAGCACTAATTACTAAGTTTACATCTAAGGGGCCTGTGTTTTTCAGGCAGGAAAGGGTTGGACTAAACCATAAGCCTTTTAAAATATATAAATTTAGAAGCATGTATTTAAATGCTGAACTACTTGGCCCACAATTATCTAGCGACAATGACCCTAGAATCACGAAATGGGGTTCGATATTGCGCAAATCAAGGCTGGATGAATTACCTCAATTCTGGAATGTTTTAAAAGGAGATATGTCAGTTGTAGGCCCGAGACCAGAGCGCCAGTTTTTTATCGAGCAATTGTTATTAAAGTCGCCTAATTATAAAAAATTACTTACGCTTAAACCAGGGCTTACATCTATTGGGCAGGTAAATTATGGATATGCTGAAAACATTGACCAAATGCGTAGCCGTGTACGTTATGATCTAATATATCTTAATAATATAAACTTTAATAGTGATATGAGCATAATTCTAAAAACAATTCAGGTTATGGCTCAACTTAAAGGGAAATAAAAATGAGTGTTTGTGATTTTGGGATTTAATCTTTATAAAGTCGTTTTAGTACTTTATGGTCTGAAATTTTTATCATCCCTTAATTATTGTAATGTGCTTGAATAATTCCTCAAAGATCAATAAAGCTATAGTCTATTCCTTCTCTTCAGGGTAACAATTTACCAGGTAAATATTAAAAAGCTCGTAACTGAGCTTACCTTTGGGTTTAATTTATCTATTTAAATCGCATAGCCCAATGGCAGGAATAGGATTTATAACTGGCTAACAATTAGTTACATTCAAAAAGCAACAAATAAGTAACACACCATTAAAGCAAAAGTATCGACGGAGAGCAACAAATTATCAATTTGTAAGATATTAGTCAAAAAACGGCAAATGCTGTCAATTAAAAAATGAGGGCCTCCGATTTGTTGTATATTAGGATTAGTTTTTTTGGCTTGTTGACGCAATGAATATCCATAGATTCCATCCTTCAGCTACGTTAAAGCCTTATATAAAGGAATTTTTAATTATTGAAGCTGACGAGGCAATTAAAACTAAAACCATTCCTGATACATCGATTGTGCTCACTTTTCGTGTTAAAGGGGATGTGTTCAAAACAGATGGGGGAAAGAAATGCTTTCTTCCACTCAATGCTGTGGCCGGGTTGCGAAATTCGGTTCGTGAATTTTATTATTTACAACAAACCATTAATGTGCTGGTGTTTCTTAACGAAGGGGGCATTAAAGCCTTTTCAAAAATTCCCGCGCATGAATTATTTTGTCAGAGTATAAGTACAGAGAATCTATTTCATGCTGCTGAACTAAATTTATTGTCAGAACAGCTGGCTGAAACTAAGAATAATAGTACAATGGTCGCGATTGTTGAGTCGTTCCTTATAAAAAAGCTCATAGATCATACACCCGATGTGCTTATCCATCGCGCCGCGAGGTTAATTAAACAACAAAACGGTGTGGTTATAATTAAGGACTTAGTGAGCTCTCTGCCGATAAGTCTTGATCCGTTCGAGAAACGCTTTCGTGCTGTTATAGGTACTACACCAAAACAATACGCTGGTATTGTTCGCTTGCGAAATCTGATCAGCAAATATTCGATATATGATTCGCTGACGGAAACAGCCTGCAAAGCTGGTTACTTCGACCAGGCTCATTTTATAAAAGACTTCAAATTGTTTACAGGTCAATCACCCAAAGACTTTTTCCAATCTCAACTTTATTGGTAAATCAGTGATTTTTTACAATTCACGGCCGTGTGACTGGTGTAGTTTTGTAAAAAAACAATGAAAAAATCATCGAAAACACTCCTTGGACTTGCTATGCTTTGCCAGGTTGTAATAACTCCGAGTAGCACCCTATTTGCAAAATCAGCACACATAATCCCAGGCGGGCATCAAACTATCCTGCTAAATACCACGACAAAACAACCATTTAAATTGATCACCATGGAAAACAATAAAGAAGTGATACGAAGACTATTTGAAGATGCACTCAATAAGCGAAATATGGGCTTGCTTACAGAACTTGTATCGGCCGACTACACGTCTTCGGACGGGGAAAAAGGCGCAGCTGCAATGGAAAAAACTTTTAGAGGACTGATAAAGGCATTTCCTGATTTGCAATGGCATATCAAAGAATTGTTCGCCGAAGGCGAGAAGGTTTTTGCAAGCTGGGACGTACAAGGAACCAATACCGGGCAATATCAAGTATTTGCACCCACAGGCAAAAATGTTACCGGTTCCGGTATGGGCGTTTTTACATTCAAGGACGGCAAAATAGTGCAAAGCGATGTTCAAACTGACCGCCTTGGGTTCTTACAGGCCCTTGATATTTTACCACGCGATCTGTCTCACCTGAACAGCAAAAAAACAACTAAGGACGCAGTTGTTCTCATCGATAAATTTATTGTGCCCAGGCAATCTATAGATGAATTTTCAAAACAGGCCAATTACAATAGCGATTTCATTAAAAGACTTGCGGGTTTGATTGAACAGGAAGTGTTTAAATCGACGGATGACCAGGGGAATTTAACAATTGTTACCACCGCTGTATGGGAAAATGAAGCGGCTTTTGAAAATGCAAAAAAAGCTGTCTTTGCAGAATTCCAGCGGATTGGCTTTAATCCATCTGAATTTGTAAAACGTCTTAATGTTGGGCAGGAAAGAGGTATTTATTGCCTGGCTGATTAAAGATTAAGCTGAGGTTGAGGTCTTGCCGGATCAATGCCAGGGAAGACCTTATCTTTTTTTGTCCCGCAGTTCCCGCCATAGGACTCCGCGAATAATGTATGTGTTGAAATCCCATTGCTTACAAGCCGTTTGCTACCTTTGCCAAATGGCAGGTATCTATCTTCATATTCCTTTTTGTAAACAGGCTTGCCATTATTGCGATTTCCATTTCAGTACATCCTTAAAATATAAAGGCGAGCTTATAGATGCTTTAATCAAAGAAATACAGCTGCAAAAAAACTACTTAGCCGGTGAAACTATTGATACCATTTATTTTGGTGGTGGAACGCCATCATTATTAAATGAATCCGAGATAAGCTTATTGATTAACACCATTACTGGTTTACATTCTGTAGCTGCTGATGCGGAGATAACTTTGGAAGCCAATCCGGATGATTTGGATAAGGCCAAATTGCAGGCTTTAAGACAAACACCCATAAACCGCTTTAGTATAGGCATACAATCTTTTTTTGATGAGGATTTGCAGTGGATGAACCGTGTACATCGTGCTGATGAAGCGGAATCAGCTGTAAAAAGGGCGCAGGACATGGGTTTTGAAAATATTACGGTCGACCTGATTTATGGCTATCCCTTACTAACCGATCAAAAATGGAAGTTTAATACTGATAAGGTTTTTGAGCTGGGTGTTCCGCATGTATCAGCTTATTCCATGACTGTTGAGCCGCGCACTGCCCTGGCGTCGTTCATTAAACAAAAAAAACAAGTTGCCATGAGCGACGAGCAAAGCGCCGCGCAATTTACTTTTTTAATGGATGCTATGCACACAAAAGGTTTTGAGCAGTACGAAATATCAAATTTTTGCAAGCCGGGATTTTACTCTCGGCATAACTCCAACTACTGGAAAGGGGTGAAGTATTTGGGTATTGGCCCATCAGCACACTCTTATAATGGCGAAACCCGACAGTGGAATGTAGCTAATAATACTAAATATATGCAAGGCCTTGGGGCTGGACTGATACCTGCCGAAACTGAAATACTGTCGGATATAGATAAGCTAAATGAATACATCATGACCTCGTTACGTACCAGTTGGGGGCTTGATCTCGATAAATTAAACGGCATTGCTTCTGCATCAGCCGATCATCTGCAAAAAGCTGCAATTGAATTTTTTGATAAGGGATGGCTATCTCAACAAAATAAAATAATATACTTAACACAAACTGGCAAGCTTTATGCTGATCATATAGCCTCGGAGCTGTTTTTTAGCAAAGAGGATAATTACTAGCTTTGCCGGCCATGAAAATCAAAGTCATTTTGTGTTTATTACCGTTTGTCATCGGGCTGGTAAGCTGCCAGGCAATAACCGATGATATGTTTCCGGGTAGATATGCTTTGAATGTTGACAAAAAAGATTCCATTATTTTAAATGATGATTACACCTACGAGCATAAATATGTCGACTCCTTAAATAAAATGCATAAGTGTATTGGTAAATGGGACCTGAATTTTAACAAGACCATTTTATCCTTACATAATTTTGATTCTTTTAATGCTCACGGCGTTAATTTCAAGGGTACCTGGAAATCATATCTCGGTATGGACGAGGACTCTGTAAAGATATTATATACAAGCTACACAGTAGATGACGAAGATGTGGAATTGCATTATGGTATGAAAATAACAGATAATTAATAGTGCCTTATAAAGGCACGCATCTACGAATAAAATCCCCATTTGGTTTAAAAATATATATAACCTCAGGCTCTTAACAGTTGCAATCTGTTTGAAAACCGTGAGGCATATTGCGCCGTATCTTATTTCATATTACCTAAAAAGAACAATATGAAAAAATTAATTATCTCGGCCTTTGCTTTAGTAGCTATCGCATTTGCACCAAACACTTTCGCACAAACCAAAATGGTTGGTGGTGCAGCAATGTACCCCACAAAAAACATTATTGAAAATGCAGTAAACTCAAAAGATCATACCACACTTGTTGCCGCTGTTAAAGCCGCCGGTTTGGTTGAAACATTAGAAGGCCCGGGTCCATTCACCGTATTTGCACCAACTAACGAGGCCTTTGATAAATTGCCTGCCGGTACAGTTGATTTTTTGGTTAAACCAGAAAACAAAGCCACGCTAACTAAAATTTTAACTTACCATGTTGTTGCAGGCCGTTTAAGCGCCGCTGATTTAATGGCTAAGGTTAAAATGGGCGGTGGTTCTGCTACTTTAACAACTGTTGAAGGCGGTAAACTAACCGTTATGGAAAAAGGCAAAAAATTATACCTTGTTGATGAAAAAGGTGGTCAATCATGGATCACCATTGCCGACGTATTTCAAAGCAATGGTGTAATACATGTGGTAAACACCGTATTAATGCCTAACTAATTATTGCGGTTTTTACAGGCAGTTTGTAGGTGATATGTGTTGATGTGCAAACTGCCGCTGCAAATACTTTTATATTTCTCTACCTATAAAACGAGATGCCCGGTTGCAAAAGCGCCGGGCTTTTTTGTGTTATATTTTACCAAGCGTCATTGCGAGCGAAGCGTGGCAATCCCCGACTTTGCAAATCCGCCCTGTATAGTTTGGGATTGCCACGCTTCGCTCGCAATGACGGTGGGAGATTATAGCGCTTTTTATTGTCAAAAAAATATCAAAAAACAATTTTACTTTTTTCAGGTTTCTCTGTTTAATTACTTTTGGCTGTTAATTAATTGTAAATATGGGTATCATTTTAAGTCCGATAGATAGAGTTGATAGCATTAGTAGGGAGGATTTTGTTAACAATTATTTAAAACCGCGTAAGCCGCTTATCATCCGTAAGGCCACTGAAAGCTGGCCTGCACTGCAAAAATGGACCTTTGATTATTTGAAAGAAACTGTTGGCGATGTAGTTGTACCGCTTTATGACAGTTCAAAGGCCGACCCATCAAAACCGATTAATGCTGCTGCAGCTGAAATGAAGTTCGGCGATTATATTAACCTTATACAAAAAGAACCTACCGACTTACGGATATTTTTATTCGACCCAATAAAATATGCACCTAAACTGTTGGATGATTATCGTTCTCCTACTGATTTATTGGGTGGGTTTTTAGATAAGTATCCTAACATGTTTTTCGGCGGTAAAGGCTCGATTACTTTTTTGCACTACGATATTGACCTCGCACATATATTCCACACTCATTTCAATGGCCGTAAGCAGGTGATTTTGTTTGATAACAAATGGAGCGAACGCCTGTATTGTATCCCTTTTGCTACCTACGCCTTAGAAGATTACGATATTGAAAAACCTGATTTTACTAAATTTCCAGCATTGGATGGTGTAGAAGGTCAGGAAGCAATATTGGAACATGGCGATACTTTATTTATGCCTACCGGTTTTTGGCACTGGATGAAATATTTGGATGGCTCATTCTCTATTTCACTGCGCGCCTGGGATAAATCATGGGGGATTAAAGCCAAAAGTTTATATAATCTAACGGTACAACGCAAGTTTGATGACATCATGAAAAAGAAC
The DNA here is from genome assembly GCA_013287375.1 of Bacteroidota bacterium. Lineage (GTDB taxonomy): Bacteria > Bacteroidota > Bacteroidia > Sphingobacteriales > Sphingobacteriaceae > Mucilaginibacter. The sequence continues at coordinate 9,523 of JABDDX010000014.1, forward strand.
TTCAAAAAGCGTTATATGGACTGGAAGGAAGAGTTAGCCATTGAAAGGGCTAATAAGGCACTGGCAGAAGGACAACCGCGATAACCACCGTTGCGTAATTTTAATGTTGCCTTAATATAACAAATTAAATATTTACGTTACTTTGCTGAACTTCGGTGTTATGGCTTGCCTTTGGGTGAATTGTTGATCCGACAAAACATCAAAGTATGAGCTTCATTCTCCGTCCGATCGACACTGTCGAATCGATTAGCCCTTCCGATTTTAAAAAGAATTATTTAGACAAACGTAAGCCGTTAATTATTAAAGGCCTCACCAAGAGCTGGCCCGCCCGCGAAAAATGGACTGCCGAATACTTAAAAGAAGTAGTAGGCAAAAAAGTGGTCCCGCTTTATGATAATTCAAAAGCCGATCCGTCAAAACCCATCAATTCATCAGCTGCTGAAATGCCTTTTGATGAGTATATCGATTTGATTAAATCTACACCAACAGAACTTCGCATCTTCTTCTTCAACATATTTAAACAAGCGCCGCAATTGCTGGACGACGTTGTTTTACCCAAGGATTTAATGGGCGGATTTTTAGAAAGCATGCCCGCGATGTTTTTTGGCGGATCAAACTCAGTAACGTTTTTACATTACGATATAGATTTGCCGCACATATTCCATACCCACTTTGGCGGTCGCAAGCACATCATCCTTTTTGAAAACAAATGGAAGAACCGTTTATACTGCATCCCTAATGCTACTTATGCCTTGGAAGATTATGATGTAGCTAATCCGGATATAACCAAATTCCCGGCATTGGATGGGGTAGAGGGCTTTGAAACCTTTTTGGAGCACGGAGACACCCTGTTTATGCCAACCGGCTACTGGCATTGGATGAAATACCTTGACGGCTCTTTCTCATTAAGCCTGCGTGCCTGGGATGCTTCGCCAATACGTAAAGCAGCCAGTTTATATAACCTTGCTATAAAAGGCGGCTTGGATAGTTTGTTGAAAATGACTTTTAAGGCGAACTATGCTAAACGTCGTGAAAAAATAGCTATAAAAAGAGCGGATAGAGCACTAGCAGCAGGCAAGCCTTATTAATTATTTAGGCTAAAGCCGGGATCTCCCTGACTTTGATCTGTTGACTAAAGTCAACGGCAATGAAGAATGGCTTTGCTTAGCTAAATAATGATGTGATCAGCCTTGCATCTCGGCTTTGTATCATAGAGAAACCTTTAATCATTGCCGTCCTATTTATGGGGCGGATATAAGATTGAAAAGGATTGGCTTTAACCCAATTTACGAGGTATGATCGCAAACAATCTTCCACTCCCCATTAATTTTCTTGAACCATAAGGTGAAATATCCACCCAACGCTCCTGCGTCACGTGTTAAATGCCAACCGCCGAGCATAAATGCGTTGTTTTTATCCAATATTTCCAGTTTAATTATCGTGAAAACCAATTGTCCCATGGCGGCTTTATTAGGGTATGATTTTTTGTAATGATCGGTAGTGGTTTGCCAGCCATATTGTGGTGTTGTCTTGCCTACAAATACCAGCGAGTCTGATTTCCAATAGCCTTGCATAAAGCCATCAATATCGCCTTTGTTCCAGGCCGTTTGCTGGTCGCTCATTATTTTTAAGATGGCTTGCCTGTCCTGCGCGAAAATTGTACAACTGCAAATAATTAAAATGAATGATAGTAATAGTTTTCTCATAAAGCAAATTACAGAAAAATCATTAAAAAATACTTTTAGCTTTGGGCTTTTGCTAATACACCCTATGAATAAGAAAGTGCTATGCTTCGGCGAGGTTTTGTGGGATACTTTTGGAGATGAGAAAATTGCCGGTGGAGCACCAATGAATGTAGCGCGGCACCTGGTTCAACAAGGTGTAAAAGCCGGTTTCGCAAGCCGTGTAGGCATAGACGAATCGGGCAATAAACTGGTGAATGTTTTAAGGCAAAACGGTCTTTATTCAGAAAATACCATCCAGCGGGATGAAACCCTGCCAACTTGTGAGGTTACCGTACAGCTTGACGACAAGGGGCAGGCTACCTATATCATACCTCAGCCTGTTTCATGGGATAATATTCAAACTGCAGAAACGCTTACCTATGCTGCTGTAAATTCAGATGCCATTGTGTTTGGTAGTTTAGCTTGCCGCACCGATGTTACCCGCAATACATTATTGAATTTGTTAGACGAAACCAAAGCGTTAAGGATATTCGACGTTAACCTGCGTGCCCCGCATTATACGCTTAGTACTATAGAAAACCTTGCGGCACGTGCCACGGTTGTGAAAATGAATGAGGAAGAAGCCCGCCTGTTAATCGGTGGGAGCAGCAGCGCTTCGTTGAAAGATATTATTGCTGAATTTCGCGCTAAGTTTCATCCAAAAACCATTTGTGTAACACGTGGCGAAAATGGCGCCATCATTTGGCACGATCATGATTACTTTGAACATCCCGGCTTTAAGGTTGATGTGGTAGATACCGTAGGTGCAGGCGATGCATTCCTTGCCACTTTTATAGCAGGCATATTGGTCAATGAGCCTATGGCTAAATTGCTTGTGAAAGCCTGCGCAATAGGTGCTTTTGTTACCAGTAAACGGGGTGCAAACCCAATTTATGACGAGCAGGAGATCAACAGCATTATGCAAAGCTAGTAACCCTTCTTTTTTACTTTCCACTTACTATAAAGCTGTATGCTTAACCTATTTTTGTGTAGATTAACAACAAAAATATGAAGGTTGAAATATGGTCGGATGTAATGTGCCCGTTTTGTTATATCGGCAAACGCCGGTTTGAGGCTGCATTGGCACAATCGGCACACAAAGATGAAATACAGGTTGAATGGAAAAGCTTTCAGCTTAACCCCGATATGGTTACCAGCCCGGGTACCAACATTAATCAATACCTCGCGAAAGTAAAAGGCTGGACTTTAGAGCAAGCCGAAGAAATGAATGCCCATGTTACCGGTATGGCGGCAGAGGCAGGTTTAACTTATAACTTCGACAAAGCGATAGTGGCCAACAGTTTTAACGCGCACAGGTTTAGTCACCTTGCTAAAAAGCATGGTCTGGGCGATGCAGCCGAAGAACAATTATTCAAAGCCTATTTTACCGATGGCAAAAATACCGATGATATAAACACTTTAGTTGAATTAGGTACAGCCATCGGCCTTGACGCTGCCGAAGTAAAACAAACTTTGGAAAGCGATGCTTATGCCGGCGAGGTAAAAGAAGATATTATTGAAGCTCAACGTTTGGGCGTGCGTGGGGTGCCATTTTTTGTGCTGGATAGAAAATATGGTATTTCGGGAGCGCAAGCTGTGCCCGTTTTTGAAGAAACTATTGAAAAAGCATTTACCGAATGGCAGCAGGAAAACCCGAAGCTCGATATTATTGAGGGCGATAGCTGTGGGCCTGACGGCAATTGTTAAGAGCCTCCGTCATGCCGAACTTGTTTCGGCATCTCAACTGCTTGGTTAACTTGTCCTGTGGGATCCTGAAACAAGTTCAGGATGACAGATAGAAGAAGGGCAACCGAAATCGTTCCCAATTCAAACAATTTTTATTAAACTTGCTCATCAGCTTAATAACCAATTATGAGCATTTTAAAATCCGCAGTAGCAGGCGTTATGGTACTTATGGCGCTTACATCAGTCACATCAGCACAAACAACTATCAAACCCGAAAAATATCCTGTTTATAACGGCGAGTTGGGTGTTAAATACTCAGCCAAAAAAACCGTATTTAAAGTTTGGGCGCCGAAAGCTTCAGTGGTAAAGCTACGTTTATATGATGCCGGTGAAGGCGGATCGCCTATACAAGAGATCGATCTTGATAAAAAAAGCAGGGGTAGCTGGCAAGCTATCATCAAACAAAACATTAAGAACAAATACTACACCTTCCAGGTAATGCAGGATGGTAAATGGTTGTTAGAAGCGCCTGATATTTACGCGAAAGCGGTAGGGGTAAACGGTCATCGTGGTATGGTGGTTGATTTAAAAGCAACAGACCCCATAGGTTGGAAAAAAGACAAAAGCCCTAAACTTAAAAAGTTAACCGATGCGGTTATTTATGAACTGCATATCCGCGATATTTCCATCGATCCAAACTCAGGTATCAAAAATAAAGGCAAATTTTTAGGGCTGACCGAAACCAATACCAAAAGCCCGGATGGCCACGCAACCGGATTGGCGCATTTAAAAGAATTGGGTGTAACGCATGTACACATATTACCCGCTTTTGATTTTAACTCGGTAGATGAAACCAAGCCTGATGGAAAACAATATAACTGGGGTTATGATCCCTTAAATTATAACGTGCCCGAAGGCAGTTACTCCACCAACCCGTACGATGGTAATGTAAGAATAAAAGAGTTTAAGGAGATGGTGCAAGCCCTGCATGCTAACGGATTACGGGTGATATTGGATGTAGTTTATAACCATACGGCTGATATTGATCATTCTAACTTTACACAATTTGCACCGGGGTATTTCTATCGTCATAATCCCGATGGTAGTTACTCTAATGGTACAGGCTGTGGTAACGAAACCGCGTCGGAGCAACCGATGATGCGCAAGTTTATGATGGAGTCAGTATTATACTGGGCCCGGGAATATCACATAGATGGCTTCCGCTTTGATTTGATGGGGATACATGTTATCAAAACCATGAATGCCATCAGCGATACACTGCATTCAATTAACCCAAGCATTGTAATTTATGGTGAAGGATGGACGGCAGGGGCAAGTCCTTATCCTGAAGATAAACGGGCTGTTAAAAAGAATGTATTGAAATTAAATGAGGTGGCGGCTTTCAGCGATGATATACGGGATGGGTTAAAAGGAGGGTGGTCTGATGTGAAAGCTAAAGGTTTTGTAAGCGGCGATCAAAATTCAAAAATGAGCGTGATGTTCGGGATCGTGGCATCGATACAGCATCCTCAAATAGATTACAGTAAGGTTGATGATTCCAAAGCACCGTGGGCAAAGCAACCTTTCGGAACGATAACCTATGCCTCCTGTCACGATGATAATACCTTATTTGATCGCCTGAAGATTGAAAACCCGGATGCATCCGAAGCTGACCTGATCAAGATGGATAAGTTGGCTAACGCGGTTGTACTTACATCGCAAGGCATATCGTTTTTACATTCAGGCGAGGAGATGTTGCGTACCAAACAGGGTGTAGCAAATTCATATAACTCGCCCGATAATATCAATGAAATCGACTGGAGCCGCAAAACAAGGTATGCCGACGTATTTAACTACTATAAGCAAATGATTGCTTTACGTAAAGCCCATCCTGCTTTCAGGATGCCAACTGCCGGAATGATCCGCAGACGGTTGAATTTTATTGAGACCGGAGATCCATCAACCATAGCCTATCAATTAACCGACAACGCCAATGGCGACAAGTGGAAAACGATATTAGTAGTGTTAAATGGCAGCAATGATGCGAAAACGGTTAACATCCCAACCGGTAACTGGACTTTGGTAAGTGATGGCAATAAGGTAGACGATGTTGGGAAGCAGGTAAATGGCTCATCGGTTACTATTCCCGGTATTACCGCTTATATTTTGCATGATTAATTGATAGATTTCTATATGATCGGGTAATAGATAATGCGATTCCCCTCTTGAGAGGGAGGAGGGGTATGTTCCGGCATATTATAGAAACACACCCCTGCCATTACGCATCCTACCGCGCCCCCTCTCAAGAGGGGAATTTAAAAGAAAATAATAATCGATCTTTAAATACTTCAACATTACAGTTCCTTTACTTATCATATAAATTTTATTAAATACCTTTGCAGAAGTGTATTTGATACACTTACTGTATGGAAGAGATAGAATTAGATAATGCGATCGAGGCTACCTATACCCGGTCGAAATTTACATTGAGGGTGGTTGTTGGTGTAATGTTTTTCCTTGCGGGATTATGTTTTGCCAGCTGGGCATCACGTATTGTTACGGTGCAACAAACAATGGGCATGTCTGATGCTGGCCTGGGCGCGGTATTGTTCTCGCTTCCGGTTGGGTTAATGTGTTCCCTGCCTTTTTCCGGTTGGATCATTACCATTATCGGCAGTAAAAGATTGCTCATTATATCACTTATCGTATATAGCCTTGCGTTAATCAGCTTAAGCCTGGCGCAAAATATAGTGCAGTTAATAGGTTGTTTAATATGTTTTGGTTTTGCAAGTAATACGGTAAATATCTCCGTTAATACCCAGGCAGTTGCTAACGAAGTAATGTATAAAAAGCCTATCATGGCATCCTTTCACGGCTTGTGGAGTTTAGCCGGCTTTACTGGTGCTGGCATCGGTACATTTATGATAGCTAACGGAATTGCACCACTGCATCACTTTATGCTAATAACCGCGATTGTGATAGTGATGATTATTTTAACCGCCAAATACCTTAAGGATGATAAAGTAACCAATAGCGGCCCGGTATTCGTAATGCCTGATAAATCATTAATTACGTTGGGTATCATCGCCATGTGCTCCATGATTTGCGAGGGGGCGATGTTTGATTGGAGTGTTATCTACTTTAAAAAGGTAGTACTTGCCCCAACAGCTTTGGTAGGTATAGGTTTTACCGCTTTTATGTGTACTATGGCTGGCGGCCGCTTTATTGCCGATTGGTTTGCCCATCGTTACGGCTTGAGACGCATTTTACAAACCAGCGGTACATTAACCGTTACTGGTTTATTAATCGCGGTTATATTCCCCTATTTTTATACGGCTATGGCTGGCTTTTTATTGGTGGGTGCTGGTGTTTCATCAGTAGTGCCCATGGTTTATAGCGCTGCCGGACGATCAAAAACCATGGCCCCGGGTGTGGCTTTGGCAGCAGTATCCACTATCGGGTTCATTGGGTTTCTGTTTGGTCCGCCAATAATTGGGTTTATTGCAGGGTTAGCCACTTTAAGGGCATCATTTGTATTTATTGCCTTTATGGGCACATGCGTGGTTGTTTTATCAACCAAAGCCGAATTGTAACTATTCGCGATCTAAATCATCCTCGTCGGGGTTTAGCAAATATTCAAACTGCTCATGCCCGTTGTGGAATATAAATTTTATGCGCTGTTTACCCTCTTCTATGTCTAAAGACATGGCCCCAAGCGCAGTTGGTATATTATCCCTGATCAATTTAATGTCGGTTATGTTGGGCATCTCAATAAATATATCATCACCCTGCGGGCTGATTTTCCAACCCTGCAAATGAGCATGATTCAGGGTATCGATCCATTTTTGCTGATAGAAATTCATAGCAGATAATTTATATCCTTTATTAAGGAATCAACGTGCCAATGGTTTTATACTATAGATAATTAATTGCTTTTTTGGGCTAATTTACCAATGGTGAGGCCCTGCACTGTTACTGAAAAAATTACGATGAGGTAGGTGATCAATACAAATTCATTCCGGTGCATAGCTTCGGGTAATGATAATGCCATGGCTACCGAAAGGCCGCCCCTTAATCCGCCCCAGGTTAACATCGCGATCGCATTCTTCTCAAATTTTATCCAAAACCGCAAAACAGCTATTGGTAGGAACACACAAATGTATCGTGCAAATAAAACTACAAATATCATTATAAAGCCAATGAGCATAACGGTTGGATCAATTTTTATCACCAGCATTTCCAGGCCCATCAACAAAAAAAGAATAGCGTTAAATATTTCATCCAGCATATCCCAAAACTTTAGCAGATGGTCCCGGGTAATTTCCGAAAAACCTTTGCGCTTACCCTTTGTGCCAATAATAATACCTGCAATAATAATGGCCAATGGCCCCGAGAGGTGAAGATGATCTGCCAGTGCATACCCGCACATTACTACGGTTAGCGTAATAAGTACTTCAACACTATAATTGTCTATCGCTTTAATCAAAAAATAAGCTAAATACCCTATTGCACCACCAAAAACTATTCCACCACCTGCCTCTTTTACAAAAAGGAGGGCCGTGCTATTTATAGAGAATTTGGCCATTCCATTTGTGGCAATCTCCAGTATTGTTAGAAATATTACGACACCCACACCGTCATTGAATAATGATTCGCCGGCAATTTTAAGTTCGAGGGATTTTGGTATACCCACTCGTTTGAGTATCCCCATAACAGCAATAGGGTCGGTAGGCGATATCAATGCTCCAAATAATAAGCAATAGATGTACGGTATAGCGAATTGAAATATCTGGAAGAGGTAGTAAGCCATCACACTTACTAAAAAAGTTGAAATGAATGTGCCAATTGTAGATAGAATAATTACAGGCCATATTTCATCTTTAAGTTTATTGGCATCAATATGCAGTGCCCCGGCAAATAATAAAAAGCCGAGCATTATTTTCATTAACACCTGTTCAAAATTAATGTTGGCTACAAGCTTATGTGCTTCTGTTGAAAATGTTGGTATTAAGTTGCCGACTAAAACAATAAGCAACGATGAAAACATAGCCAATATCATTATGCCAATAGTGCCGGGCAATTTAATCCATCGCTCATTAACGTAGGCGAAGACGGCAGTAAGGAAAATGATTACGGATATTATTTGATAGATTTCCAACGCGAGAATGTTTGATTCCACAAATTACTATAAATTACTTTAATATGGCGTATGGTGGGTAAATCTTAATATTACGTCAATATTCAATTATCATATTTTTATAATAATTGTTAAAATATACACTCATATCAAACAATATGGGTTAATTTTTTGTAAGATTACTTAATCATTACAGGCATATTAATACCTTTGTCCCCAATTGATGGATACAACTGATACCACACCCATAATACCAAAACCCGTGAAGCAAAAACGATTTGCAGGCTTTAGAAAAAGCCTGACCGATTTTTTTGCCAGTCTTTATAATATCAATAGCTTCATAATCCGCTTTTTTAAGGAAGCCTTTTTGCCTCCTTATGAGTTTAAAGAAATTATAAGGCAATGTTATGAAACAGGTGTACGGTCGTTCACACTAATCTCACTAACAGGTTTTATTGTCGGGTTGATATTTACCAAGCAATCGCGGCCTTCACTGGCTGAGTTTGGTGCGACATCATGGCTGCCCTCATTGGTATCCATTGCCATTATGCGTGCCCTTGCACCGCTGGTAACCGCGCTTATTGCCGCAGGTAAGGTAGGTTCAAGTATTGGCGCCGAGTTAGGCTCCATGCGGGTAACCGAGCAAATTGATGCTATGGAAGTATCGGGCACAAACCCTTTTAAATTTTTGGTTTGTACAAGGGTATTGGCCACCACGTTAACCATTCCTATTTTGGCTACCTATACTGGTTTAATATCAATCCTGGGGGGCTTTTTAAACGTATATGTAAATGAAGGCACCAGTTACCGCACTTATATAGGTCAGGTTTTTGATCCATTGAGTTTTATTGATTTTACGGCTGCCTTAATTAAATCTATAGTATTTGGGTTTACTATTGGTATTGTAGGCTGCTACCAGGGTTATAACTCAAGCAGTGGTACCGAGGGCGTTGGGAAAGCAGCCAATGGCGCGGTAGTTACCGCCATGTTTTTAATATTTATTGAGGAAATTACCATTGTGCAAATAACCAGCTGGTTCAGATAATATGGAAAAGCAAAAAGCACCTATAGATCATAAAAACGCGGTAATTCGTGTGCATGGGCTTAAAAAAGCTTTTGGCGACTATGAAGTATTGCGTGGTATCAACCTGGAATTATACCAGGGTGAAAATCTGGTGGTACTGGGCCGGTCAGGTACAGGTAAATCGGTATTGATTAAAGTAATATCAGGCTTATTGCAAGCCGATGCAGGTACAGTTGAAGTATTAGGACAGAATATAGACCAGTTAACCACCAGAGAATTACAGGCATTGCGCATCCGAATCGGGTTCTCGTTTCAGAATAGCGCCTTATATGATAGTATGACGGTGCGTAAAAATCTGGAATTTCCGCTAGTACGAAACCGCAGGGGTATTGGCCGAAAGGAAATAGACACATCTGTTGAACGTGTTTTAGAAGCAGTAGGTTTGGCACAAACCATCAACCAAATGCCATCGGAGCTATCGGGCGGGCAGCGCAAGCGTATTGGCATTGCCCGTACGTTGATACTGAACCCCGAAATAATGCTGTATGATGAACCAACAGCAGGTCTTGACCCGATTACGTGTATCGAAATAAACGAGCTTATTAATGAGGTGCAGGAGAGATATAAAACATCATCTATCATTATAACGCACGATTTAACCTGTGCTAAACAAACAGGCGACAGGATTGCGATGTTACTTGACGGGAAATTTCAGCGGGAAGGTTCTTTTGAACACGTATTTGATACGGATAATGCCCGGATAAAACCATTTTTTGATTACAATTTTATAAAATAGATATTTACCATAATATTATGGATTTAAGAGAAAACAGGCGTGCGGTAATAGTCGGATTATTTTTAGCCATTGGGTTAATTGTATTCATCCTGGGTGTATTTACATTAGGCGGTCAGTCAAAAAGTTTTTCAAAAAGCGTACATATCAGCGCCGTATTTGATGATGTTGCTGGTTTGAAAAAAGGCAATAACGTTTGGTTCTCTGGCGTAAAAGTGGGTACCATAAGCGATATACATTTTACCGGCCCATCGCAGGTTGATGTTAAAATGAGTGTTGATGAAAATTCACGCCAATACATTCATGATAACGCGCAAGTGCACATTGGTTCCGATGGATTGATTGGTAACAAGATCATCGTTATTGATGGTGGAAGCCCGCAAGCGCCAATTATTCGCGAAGGTGACATATTGCAATCGGCAAAGATTGTTTCTACCGATGATATCATCAAAACAGTACAGCAAAATAACGAGAACCTGTTAGCCATAACCAGCGATTTTAAATTACTGAGCCATAAGATATTACAAGGTAAAGGAACAGTAGGCACACTTTTGGCTGATAGCCTGATGGGTGTACAGCTAAAGGAATCGATGCATAACCTGCAAATAGCTACACAAAGCGCGGCGGTAATGGCTAATAACCTTACTAAATTCAGCAGCAAACTAAGCACTAAAGGCGGCCTTGCTGATAAGATATTTACCGACACGGTTACATTTAACAGGATACAAGGTGCTGTAGCACAGCTAAAAGCAGCTGCCGATAACGCCAAAACCTTAACTGATAACCTTAATACAGCCAGCAACAAGCTAAACAGTACCGATAATGTTCTTGGTGTTCTGTTAAACGACAAAGCCCGTGCAGCTAAAGTGCAAACCAGCATTGATAACCTGCAGCAGAGCTCAGTTAAGCTGAATGATGACCTGGAGGCTGCACAGCATAACTTTTTCTTAAAAGGTTTCTTTAAAGACCGTGCTAAAGCAAAAGCTGATAGTTTAAAAAAGGCAGGCAAACAATAATTTGTTAACCGTATTGTACCACGATAAATGGTACACTTTTGGGGTTAAAAAGAACGTATTTTTTTTGGCCAAAATAGAAAATTAGGTCTGTGCGATACCTTTCCCTAATATAGGGAAAGGAGGAGGATAGGGTCAATATGCAACAAACCATTCCCATCATAACCTGTTACCATATAAACCGGTAGTTATGAAAAATAAAACAACCCCAAAAAGGGAAGGCACAGTAAAAACTCCCGCTCCCCAAACCGAGGAGTTAAAAACTGAACCACCCATCAGCGAAAAGGATGAGGTGAAAAAAGCTGAAGAAAAAACGATCAAAGCTACCCGTAAGCATTTGTAATGCTTTCTTATTAATTTAGGCGATTATAACATCCTCTAACATGAAATACATATTGCCTTTTGTCGCCTTTATCCTCCTGATCCAATCTTGTAAACCGGCTATTAAGTCTTCTGATCTTTACGGTACCTGGAAGTATCAGAAAGTAGAAAATCCAAATGAAAAACCGCCAGATAGCGTAGGGCATGATGAGTTGCAGGCACAAGCTCCCTTTATCAAATTTACTAAAAGCGATAGCCTGATTATTGTTTGGGGTGGTAAGATGTTATCACACGGTAAATTCCGCATGGATGGCAATAACATCAGTTATACAGAAAACCTGACTGATGGTTCTACAAGGACATTCCCATTCTATATTTCAAAAATAGATGACAAAAATTTAGTCTTTGAAACGCTTGGCGAACAGGGGACAAGGGTTACAGCTGTTAAGGAATAATCTTAATGCCCCACAGGCATAGTCGTTTTATCCGGCTCAATTTCCTCCACAATAAAGCACCTGCCGATAAGTAAAATACATAAAGCTATAACTGACGATATAGAAATAATTACCGCCATTGAAAATGGCGAGATGGTAGTAAACAAACTTACAGAATAGGTGGCGAACGCGCCTATGCCCAACTGCATGGCGCCCATAAGCGATGACGCTGTTCCCGCGTTTTTAGAGAAAGGCGCTAAAGACAACGCCGAAGCATTAGGATTAATAATACCTACGCCGCACAGGATCAAAAATATCATAGCAAGTGTTCCGCTCAACCCAAACCAGCCGTTGTATGATTCTATCAAATAAAAAACGGCTACTATAGCTTGCCCTATCAAAGCAACTATAACAATACGTTCACTGCGAAAGTATTTGAGCAGCACATTATTCAATTGGCTGGAGCCGATGAAGGCGATGGACAGAAAAGCAAAGATCCAACCGTAAACTTTACCGTTTACATGAAAATACTCCATAAATACAGCCGGTGATCCTGCAACATAGGCAAACAATCCTGCGAATGCAAGTGATGATGTTATGGCATAGGTATAAAACTGTGGTACGGTCAATACTGATAAAAAGCTCTTGATTATGGGTAGTGGTTTTAAAGAATAGGAGGTATCGGCTTTGTAACTCTCGGGCAAAGCGAATATTACCGCTATCAGTATCAGTGCTGCAATGCTCAGCAACATAATAAAAACAGATTGCCAGCCAAAAGCCGCGGTAAGGTAACTACCTACCGTTGGCGCTATCATAGGCGATGCGCCAAGTACCAATACCAGCAAAGCAAAAACTTTAGCATTATCCTTCACGGGGAAAATATCGCGTACCATAGCCATTGCCGCTACACCCGCCGCGCAGGCCCCTATCGCCTGTATAAAGCGCAGCATAATAAGTGTATTGATAGAGGTAGCAGAGAAACATCCCACAGAAACAACAATATATAATGCCAGGCCAAAATATAATGGCTTTTTGCGCCCGAAACGGTCCATCAACGGCCCGTAAAGCAATTGCCCAAAAGCCAACCCAATGAAAAAGCTAGATAACGAACGGGCAACCTCGGCGGTAGTAGTATGCAGGGCTTTGGCAATAGCAGGGAAACCCGGCAGGTACATATCAATACTAAAAGGGCTCAACGCGGTCAACAGACCCAGTATCAGGATAAGAAAGAAATAACGTTTACGGGTCATGTATTAATAAATAGCTGCGGCAAAGGTAACAATTGCAGTTTGATAGAATGGATGCTATTTAGCAGGTTCCCATAATTCAACTTTATTGCCTTCCAGGTCAAGTATATGTACAAATTTGCCGTAGGGTGAGTCTTCAATTTTATCTACAATAGTTACCCCATTGCTTTTTAAATCCTCTACCAATCCTTCCAGGTCTTCTACCCGGTAATTAATCATAAAATCTTTTTTCGAAGGTTCAAAATATTTAGTATCTTCTTTAAACGGGCTCCATGTGGTTGATCCTTCCTTTTTAGGGTCGTCTTTTTCCAGCCAATCAAAAGTAGCGCCGTAGTCGGTAGCCGGTACTCCAAGATTTTTGGCGTACCATTCCCTCATTTCTTTCGGATTATCGCTTTTAAAAAATATACCGCCAATGCCGGTTACTTTTTTTGATTGAGATTTTTGTTGATCGCTCATATTTGGTTTTTTTTGATGGTTAGGTAATGCAAAAACGTCAGACATATTTAATCCGACACCGACCGCAATAGCCCCGGTGACTGACTTCTTTATAAAGTCGCGTCGGGAATCGTTTTCAGTTTTTTTCATGTATGCAATTTAAGCATTGTAACAATATAAAATAGTAAGCTGCAAAAAGTTCAAAATCAACAATTGTTATTACTTTAGGAGGGTGATAATTGTATTTTAATAACAAACGGGTCATGCTGAATTTATTTCAGCATCTCTCAAGCAGGATTTACATCATGATTGCTTGTCCTGTGAGATGTCGAAATAAATTCGGCACTACTAAATTTATGCGTTAATGGCCATACTATCTATCTTAATCTGCCTTGTTCTGTTAGTAATACTGGTTACCTGGGCAAAACTCAATCCTTTCGTTGCCTTTTTAATTGTATCCATTTTGGCTGGCTTATTATTGGGCATCCCTATGAATAAAGTTATGTCATCGGTAGAATTCGGCCTTGGTGATACACTTAAGCAATTAACGATCATTATTTGTCTTGGCGCCATGTTAGGCAAGCTGATAGCCGTTAGTGGTGCAGCACAACAAATTACCGAAACCATGGTAAATGCTGTTGGCGAAAAGCGCATTCAATGGGCTATGGTGGTTACCGGCTTTATTGTGGGGATACCTTTGTTTTACGGTATAGGCTTCGTATTGCTGGTGCCGTTCATCTTTTCAGTAGTTTATAAATACAAACTACCTGCGGTTTACATTGGTTTGCCTATGCTGGCGGCCTTATCAGTTACGCATGGTTTTTTACCACCGCATCCATCACCAACAGCGCTGGTGGTGATGTTTCATGCCAATATGGGGCTTACGCTTATTTATGGCTTAATAATAGCTATACCTGCTATTATACTGGCAGGGCCAGTATTTGCTCAAACACTTAAAAATATTCCCTCAGAGCCATTAAAAACCTTTGTGGCTGATGAGCTGCCATCTGACAAGCTTCCCGGGAGTTTCAAAAGCTTTTTTACGGCCTTGCTGCCGGTTATATTGCTAATGCTTACGGCTTTGTTACCTTTTGTTATTCATGGTAAAGGCCACTTATTGCAAATAGTGTCTTTTATAGGCGATCCTGCCATTGTGATGATCATATCGCTATTAGTAGCAACTTTTACATTAGGCATCACTCAACAAAAAAACATGAAACAATTGGGCGATATTTATGGTGATGCGATAAAAGATATTGCGCTTATATTATTGATTATAGGTGGCTCGGGTGCTTTTAAACAAGTACTTACCGATAGCGGAGTAACAACTCAAATAGCAAATACACTGCAAACATATTCGTTATCGCCGCTTATTTTAGGTTGGCTGATAGCGGCAGTAATCCGGATTTGTATAGGTTCGGCAACCATTGCCGGTTTAACCGCGGCCGGTATTGTATCGGCATTGGTACTGCAAGGGCATGTAAATCCTGAGTTGATGGTGCTGTCGATAGGGGCAGGCAGCTTAGCTTTTTCGCATGTTAACGATTCGGGATTTTGGCTGTTTAAGGAGTATTTTAACCTAACCGTTAAGGATACCTTTCGTTCCTGGTCGGTAATGGAATCATTAGTTTCATTTATTGGTTTGGCTGGTGTTTTACTGCTGAATCTGGTAGTTAAATAGAATCTTGAGTCTTGACTCTGTTAAATAATGCTTTAATAATTAATTCTGGTTAACAATTTAATAATACAAAATATATCGTATTTGGCATGTTTCATGTACGAATACTAGTAATTATTAAAATTCAAATGCCATGAAAAATCAAATCGTAAAAACAATTGTTTTTGTATTAGTAATGGGGTTTATGTCTTATAGTTCAATGGCCCAAAATAAAAACAAGGAGCCAATGGCTGTATCTAATGCGTTTTCGGCCAGATACCCGGCTGCAAAATTAAAGAACTGGAAAATGAGAAATGATACCTGTATTGCTATGTTCAATATGGACAAGAGGCACTATAGGGCATTCTACTCGACAGATGGAAACTGGATTAAAACGGAAAGAAATGTTAAACACTTATCTACCCTGCCATTGCCAACTCAGGTATATTTAAAACATAGTAAATACGCAAGTTGGCACATTGATAACCTTGCGAAGGTTCAAACACCAATGCACAACATTTATATGGTTCAGCTTGATAACCACAGCGGGAACACTTCTTACGAAAATATAGGTTCTGATGAAACTGAAAATCTATATTTTAATAGTAAAGGCGATTTAGTAGCAGCGAATAGGCAGTAAACGCGTAAAAGTATTTAAATTACAAAAAAACACTCCTTAGCTAAGGAGTGTTTTTTTGTTTAATTATACTTAATTAAAATTTCAGCTGTTATTATTATGTATACCCTAAACAGTAATTATAAAACTCCCGTTTAATAAGTATGATAAAAAAGGTACTCGTATTTTTTTTCTGTATGATGCCTGGCCTTTTGTTTGCACAAAATATCTATCGCAGTATAGATACCTCCCGGTTTACTAATGATACCGTGCCCCAACGTGATGTGATTGATATTTTTCGTTCCGTTTTTACAATCAAAAGCCGTCCGCCCCTAGGCGAAGAAAAAAAACGTTTCTATTTTTCGTTTTTACCTGTAGGTAGTTCTGTTGTACAGGGGCCCGGTAAGGCGTTTATTACATCAACCACCGGCGCTTTTTATTTAGGCGATAAAGATAATACCAATATATCAACCATAAGTTTTACCCCATACTTTAATTTTAAAGGCCGGTATGGTATGCCTATTCATTCCAACATCTGGCTAAAAAATGATAGCTGGAACATACAAGGTGATACGCGGTTTTTGGTATATCCGGTTACTACCTGGGGGCTAACAGGCAATAAACCCGAAAGCGATGGTTTTTTATTAAATTATAAGTATGTGCGGTTTTATCAAAGTGTGCTTAAGCGTATTGATGATGATTTTTATGCAGGTATAGGGTACGATCTGGATTATTATATCGATTTGGATATTACACCTGCTAACCCTAACGCTTTCAGAAATTATACGGGCTATCAATATGGAACAATAGCCGATCGGAACTCCTTTTCTTCGGGCCCAACCCTTAACCTGTTATATGATACCCGTAAGGATAATAACCTGTTTAACCCGCTGCCTGGTTTTTATGCCAACTTAATATATCGTTACAGTTCGGTGCCATTGGGTAGCGATAATAGCTGGCAATCCCTGTATATCGATTTGCGTAAGTATATATCAATTACCAATAGCGGTCCTAAAAATATATTGGCGTTTTGGTCCTATTACTGGACTTCACTTACACCCGGTACGCCTTATCTCGATCTGCCTAGTATCGGTATGGATCCATATCAACGTTCAGGCCGGGGCATTGAGCAGAGCCGCTATCGTGGGCAGCGCCTTTTTTACTTTGAGGCCGAATACCGCCGAGATATTACCGCTAATGGACTACTGGGCTTTGTTGCTTTTACCAATATAAACTCAACCAGCGAAATAAATACAAACCGTTTTGTATACTGGCATCCGGCCGGTGGAGCAGGCCTCAGAATTAAGTTTAACAAAAAGTCAAATACAAACATTGCTTTGGATTATGGCTTCAGTAAAAACTATGGAGCGGTACTTATAAACCTTGGCGAGGCTTTTTAAATGTTTACTCATAAATGATTCCTGTAGTTAACTTACTGGTTATTAAGTTATTGTAATGATAATGTTACGTATTTAATAATGTGCTTTAAAATGCTATATTTGTTTTGGCAAATAGATCAGTTTAATACTATTTATTTATAGGATAATATAATTCTTAATAAGAAACTTTATCACTGTTTGTCATCACTTAATATCTATGTTAAAACGTATTTTAGTATTGGATGATAATCAGGATATTCTTGATATCGTGCAGGAAACCCTGGCTTATGAGCAATTTGATGTTAAAAGCCTCACACGCGGCATAGATGTTTTGCCAATGGTTCAGGAATTCTTACCTGATTTGGTAATTTTAGATTATCGTGTAGCAGGAGCGAACGGCGGCGAGATATGCCGGCAAATAAAAGCACACCCTAAATTTAATGCAATCCCGGTAATTATTTTTTCAGCCTATATCAATAGGGATAGCGAGCTTTTGGCCTATGGTTGCGATGCCATAATCAACAAACCATTCGATTTAACAGAATTGATTGAAAAGGTAAATAATTTAGTATCCAAATAAAATATTTATAATTTGCTTGTTATAAGCATCCTAAACCATGTTATTGCAAGGACCGAGGACAACCGACCGAAAGGAGCTCATTAATGCCGGTAAAACAAAAACATAGTTAATAATTACATACTATATAGGGCGTACTTGCTTATAGACGATAGCTTATTTCCTTATAACCATTATGTACTTGTTATTTAAAAAAGCTGCTTAAAAACTAAACAATTCCGCATTTGATTAATCATTAATTAATTTTTTTTAACAAGTCAAATAAAATTACGTAATTCGTTTTTTATACGTTACAAAGAGTGAATAAATACCTAACCTCTTACAAAGATTATATTTGCCCCAAATGCGGGTCGCATTTTCATTATCAGATGCATCGTGGTTCTTTTGCAAAAATGATATCCGTGTTTAAACCTGTTCGACGTTTTTTTTGCGCCAAATGCAAGAAAGCCTATAATATCGTATTGGATAAAACTTCATCCGACTGATAAAAAAACAGAATAACTGCCCTGGTTAAGCTCCACCCATTCATAATTCACACTTTAAATTATATATTAAAAGTTAATTTTTAACATATAATACATTCAATTATAGGTTCAAAACCCTCATCCTGTCTAAAAATAAAGCATTTATATGATTTTGGTACAGGAATTGTACATATAATAATATGGAAGCAGCAGGAAATAATTTCGGCGATAACGTAATTGACATGAAAAGGATTTTAGCGGTGGATGACAATCAGGACATTCTAGACGTATTACGTTATATTTTAGAAGATTCAGGTTATGAAGTAGATACACTCAGCGATGGACATGACCTATTCAGCCAAATAGCAAAGAGCCATCCCGACTTAATATTACTTGATATTATGCTTGGCGATATGGATGGCCGGGTATTGTGCAAAAATGTTAAACAAACCGCCGCAACACACAATATTCCTGTTATTCTAGTTTCTGCAAGTCATAATATTGCCGATAGCATGAAACAAAATGGCGCCCCGGATGACTTCATTGCAAAACCATTTGATATACATGTATTGCTTAATTCTATTGAGCGACAGTTAACTGCAGCATAAAATAAATTGCCTGTTGTACGCTAACAATATTTTTCGTATATTTAAATGTTGCCCCAATTTTATGATTCCTGTAAACTCATATATGGAATCTTGAAAAAATACTTTTCCACATCAATACCAACCTGTAATTTAGCATCGTTAAAACGTTGTTTATCCACATTTGTGAATTACTAATGTGGATTACATTTTTACGATAACGCTATTTTAGCAACTTGTATACGCGCCTTATGTTAAAACTCAAATACCTCACTTTTGTATTGCCCGTACTATTTGTTTTGTCGTCAAATGCCCAGCAATCACCAGCTTATTGGGTAAACAAAACTTACCGCACAGCTACCGATCTGCTAAATGACGGTAAATATGCATCGGCCGCCGAGCAATTCCGGCAGGTGGAGAACGCTACATATAAAACAACTACCCAAAAGCAGTTCGAATCAGAAATATCGTTATTAAAAGAAAACGCCCAATATTACGAGGCTTTCTGTGCCCTGCAATTAGGTAATGACGATGCCGAAAGTATGTTCCTGCGTTTTATAAAGGAGTATCCTGAAAATCCTTTAGCTAAGTTGGCTTATTTCCAGATAGGTAAATCATATTTTAAACAACAAAAATATGAAGATGCCTTACGCTGGTTTGATAAAGTACAAGCCGGAGAGTTAAGCGGCAGCGAAAACACCGAGTACAAATTTTTAAAAGGCTACGCGTATTTCTCCATAAACGATTACAAAAATGCGCAGGAGCTTTTTGCTGAGGTGAAAAACCGCCATTCAAAATACACTGAAGATGCTACTTATTATTTCGCTTATATTTCTTATTTAAATAAAGACTACCATTTGGCATTGGTAAACTTTGAAAAATTAAAGAATTCTAAAAAATATGAGGACAGCTATCCATACTACATCACAGCCGTTTACTTTTTAGATAAGCGTTATGATGATGTACTTGCCTATGCTATCCCAATCCTGAATACTACGCACCAACAGCACGAAACCGAAATGCTGCGCATCGTAGGTTCTTCCTATTTTGCTAAGGCCGATTATGATAAAGCGGTTAATTATTTCAGCCGTTTCCAGGATGAAGATCAGGGTAAAACCCAAAGCACACAGGATAGCTACGAAATTGGTTATACTTATTACAAGGTCGGCAACAATGCTAAAGCAGCTGTCGAACTGGAAAAACTGGTTGATCACGATGATATCTACAGCCAAAGCGGTGATTATACCCTGGGCGATGTTTTCCTGAAAATGGGTAATAAGCAGAGCGCCCGTAATGCCTTCCTTGGTGCATCAAAACTAAATTTTGATTATAAGTTACAGGAAGACGCGCTTTATCAATACTCCAAACTATCTTACGAGCTTGATTTTAACTTAGAGGCGCTGAACGCTACCCGCAAATACTTAAAAAATTACCCACGTGCAACCCGTACCGAAGAAGTTAAAATATTATTAGGCGAAGAGCTACTTAACTCCCACAACTACGCCGAAGCAGTTGATATTTTGGAGCCGATACAAAACAAATCAGAAAGCGCGCGTATAGCTTATCAAAAGGTTACTTACTACCGCGGCTTACAGTTTTATAACGAACGGGCGTTTGAAAACGCGATAGGCATATTCCTGCGTTCACTAAAATTTCCTGAAGATTCAAAAATCGCAGCTTTAACCACCTATTGGATGGCTGAGGCAATGTACGAAGTGCGTAAATATGATGAGTCGGTTGAAACTTTCCAGCAGTTTTTAGATATGCCGGAGTCAAGGGAAACCGACGTTCATAACTACGCCAACTATGCTTTAGCTTATGCGGCATTTGGCGGCGAGAAGTATAGAACGGCAGCTACCTACTTCCAGAAGTTTTTAGCAGGTGACGAAAAAGATACCGCCACTACTAATGACGCGATAGCACGCCTGGCCGACAGCTATTTTGTGCTGAAAAGCTATAATGATGCCTTAACATATTATGATAAGATAATAGCTAAGCACAATTCAAGCGAAGATTATGCCTTATTTCAACGCGGTATAATACAAGGCTTGCAAGGATCGCAGGATAACAAGATAACCACCCTTACCGAAGTGCTTAACCGCTTCCCTAATTCTGATTATGCTGACGATGCATCTTTTGAAATAGCCTATGCTTATTTCCTTAAAAATGATGGTCCGACTGCTAAAACTGATCTGGAAGCTATGATCGCTAAGTACCCGCATAGCAGCTATGTGCCACGGGCATTAGCTACAATTGGGTTAATAGATTATAACGCTGGTAATGATGACCTGGCTGTTGAATCATTCAAAAAAGTAATCGCGGATTATTCTTCGACCGACGAGGCAAAGCAATCCCTGAAACAGATTCAGAAAATATATACCGATAAAGGCGATGCGCAAACCTTTATAACCTATGCGGCCACCACACCAATAGGTAACTACACCAGCGCTGAGCAGGAAGACATTATGTTCACCGCCGCGAATAACTTGTATCTGCGTGGCGATTGGAATGGTACCGTGAATGCGGTAAATGCTTATTTTGATAAGTTCCCAACCAAACCTATCTACAATAAACAAGCACGGTTCATCAGGGCCGAAAGCTTGGTTGCCCTGGGCAAACCTGCTGATGCCGTAAATGATTACAACGTAATATTAAACGATTGGACAAGCACTTATACCGAGAAATCACTCATCAGCATGGCGAAACTATACATCGCGCAGCAAAAATATAATGATGCGGTTGTATTCTTGAAAAAGCTGGAGATTAACTCCGAATATAAAGAGGATTATACCTTCGCTATAAATAACCTGTTATTGTGCTACGCGCAAATGGGTATGGCTGATGAAGCGCTTAACTATGTGAAACAGGTACGTGCAAATGATAAATCATCACAGGAAGATAAATTCAAAACAGGCTTATACGCTGGTCAGGCTTATTTAGCTAAAGGTGATACTACCCGTGCTATTAACGAATTTGATTATACCATAAGCAATACCAAAACGGTTGCTGCTGCCGAGGCAAAATATAACGTAGCCTATATTGATTACCTGAAACATCGATATAAAACATCACAAAAAACATGTTTCGATCTGGCTAAGGATTTCCCTAACTATGATTACTGGATAGCTAAAACCTATATTTTATTGGCTGATGATTATGTTGGGTTAAAAGATAACTTCCAGGCAAAAGCTACGCTGCAAAGTATAATTGATAACTACAAAGGCAACGACGATATATTACCAACCGCTAAACAAAAGCTGGCTACGCTAAGTGGTAAAACTTATGAGCCGCCAGTAGCAGCGCCAGATACTACACAAAGCGTTAAACCGGATACTACAACTACTAAACCTGCAGGCAATGGTAATTAACAGGATGATGACCACAAACACGAGACAAGCAATGAAACTACGCTATATATATACGCTGCTTACCTTAATTGCGCTGCTATACTTTGCCCCGGCAAATGCGCAAACCAAGCCCAAGACTAAAAAAGCTGCTGCTAAAACTGTTGCTAAAAAGTCTGCAAAAAAAGCGGTGAAAACCGCATCTACCCAGAAATCAGATGCGAAAAAGATTGGCGATGCCGTAGCTAGAACAAATTCAGCTGCGGATACAGCTAAATCAGGAGGTAACAATCCTAACAAAAACAGCAACAGCCTGTCGGAAGAAATTGTAGTTACTACCGATTACAAACCGGTTTTGGCCGATGCGGTAAAAATTAGGCGTAACCCTGATTTGGAAGACGCGACACCATATAAAGCGCCTTTAACTTATACGCCGCTGGATATTAGATTAGAGCAAAATAGCGACATCCGCCAGTTAGATGCCATGAAAATGCCTGCCCAACAGGATTCCATTCCAACAAACAACTTTATACAGGTTGGTTTGGGTAACTTAAAAACCACCTATGGCGAAGGTTATTTCAGTACTGGCCCTGATCAGGGTTTACAAGCTGGTGGTTATATTAAACACCTTTCCGAGCAGGGCAGCCTTAATAAACAAAATGAAAGCACAAACGAGGTTGGCATATTTGGTAAAAGCGTAGGCGCAACCAACTCGCTTAATGGCCGTATCGACTATAAATACAACAGCAATTATTTTTATGGCTACGATCAGGCAGACCCATCAACCGAAGTTAACCCGGGTAAACAACATTTCAGCATACTAAGTGCCGAAGGCGACCTGGCAAAAAACTATGCCGATGTACCTAATGATTTTACTTATGCCTTAAAACTTAAAGGTTACACTTATAGCGATGCTTACGATGCCCGCGAAAGCAATGTGGTTTTATCAGGCTTTTTAAACGAAACCGTTAAACAGTTTTATGCAGGTGTAGCCGGTTCATTAGATCTCACTACCCAAAAAGATAGCCTGTATAATTACAACAATAGCTTATTGCGCATAAACCCGTACATCAAATTCCAGGGTGATATGTATAAGATAGATGCAGGTGTAAACATTGTGGATCAGTTTGGCTTTAGCAGCAACTTCTACATATTCCCGGCAGCTAAACTGGAGTTACAGGTTATACCAAAATATGTACGCTTATTTGTTGAAGCCAAAGGCGATGTAAATAAATCTACCTTATTGGATTTCTCAACTGTTAACCCATTTATCGGTCAAAATATCGACATCAAAAATTCGGTCGACAAATTGGATCTGAGCGCTGGTTTAAAAGGAACATTAGCGCCGGGGCTTAGCTTTAAGGCCTTTATTTTCCGCAACAGCGTTAAATACATGCCGCTAATGGTGAGCAATTTTGGTCCGGGTGGTAATAAATTTGCTGTTATTTATGATAATGGCGACTCGCGTATTAACGGCTTTACCGGCGAGCTGGACTACAAAGCATCCGACGATGTGGACGTATTTGGCCGTGTAGAGTTTAAAGACTACCAGATGGCACAACAGGCACAAGCCTGGAACTTGCCTAAGTTTAAATTAACCGCAGGTACCGCCATCCATATTAACCGTAAAGTTGATATTA
Source organism: Bacteroidota bacterium (assembly GCA_013287375.1). Lineage (GTDB taxonomy): Bacteria > Bacteroidota > Bacteroidia > Sphingobacteriales > Sphingobacteriaceae > Mucilaginibacter. Next base: position 33,601 of record JABDDX010000014.1, read on the forward strand.
CAGGTTCGTTATTATTACGCGGAACAACTTATGATCTTCCTTATGCTGATGCTTTAACAGCCAAAAGCGCGGTTACACCAACCACAATTGGCTCTTTTGTTGATTTAAGTGGTGGTGTTAATTATAAGGCCACCAATAAGATCAGCATTTTTGTGAAAGTAAATAACATCCTTGATCGCACAAATACAACGTGGTTATATTACCCTGATTATGGGTTTAATATATTCGGCGGGGTTGGTTTTGCTTTTTAAACTTTGTAAATTTTATAATTAAGTTTACTTTTAGCAAAATGGATGTAGCCTATTATTTAAGCGAACTATTAATGCAAAATGGCGAGGTAAATGTACCCGGCCTGGGCTACTTTGTGCAGTTAAAAGTTGATGGCTATTATGATAATGAGCAAAGTAAATTCTATCCGCCAACTAGTAAATTACAATTTGACCAGCAATATCAGGATGATGATGTGCTGCTGCAATATATAGCTGAGAAAAAGAAGATCTCGCTGGCATCATCAAAATACTTCACCGCTAAATTTATTGATAATTTAAGGCAGGAGGCTATGATTAAGGAAGTGCCCCTTGCCGATTTAGGTACGCTCTATTTTGAGGATACCAAATTGCATTTTAAACCTGCCGAAGCTTTACCCATTGATCCGGCATATTATGGTTATCAACCGGTTGAAATCAATAAATTGGGCGGCACCTCATTCCATGAACAACTGGAAAAAGAAATGCCCCGCCCTGAACCTATTGGTCTAATAGACACGCTCCCGGTTCAGGAACAGGTGGCTTCGCAGGAAGAAGAGTTTATATTTAATGGCAGAGGATATTCAGACGAAGAGGTAGAAGAAAAAAACAATAACTGGATATGGATAACCATTACAGCGGTTGTTCTGTTAGGCATAATCGGTGTATTTGCATTGTATAAATTTAACCCGGCTGTATATAACAGGCTAATTGGCGCGCAACACCCCGCGCCAATCATATTAAAAGCACCGGTAAAACACGATACCACAAAAACAGTAGCTCCTGCTGTTATTAAAGCAGATTCGACTGCAAGCAGCACAAAAAAGGTAATAGCCGATACTACGGCAAAACCAGCGAGCGTTAATATAGCAGCTCCGGTTAATACGGCAGCGCCAATTGATACTTTTTCCAGAGTTAGGTATGAATTATTAGGAGGTGCGTTTCAAACCATTGCGGAAGCTAACAGAACGATTAGAAATTATAAAAAACTTGGTTTTGAAGCCAGGATAGTTAAAAATGCCCCCGGTAAATTATTCAAAGTAACATTAGGTACTTATTTTACAGCTGATGATGCAGTAAATGCTATGCATGCCATACAAAAGACCGGAAAAATTAGTGAGATAAGCATACAACCCTATAATCCCCAAAAATGAGTTTATTACTACAAGTAACAGATACGGCGCACAAGATAGCAGACACAGTAAAGAATCTTTCACAAACCGGCGGGGCCACAACGGGCGATACCCTTCGTTTCGGAGATTTATTGGTTAAAGGTGGCGTCATCATGATACCCATTGGTATTTTGGCAGTTTTAGGTTTAGTTATATTCTTTGAACGATATTTCACCATCCGCAAAGCTTCAAAAAGCGATGCTAACCTGCTAATGCAGGTACGCTCAAGCATACATACCGGTAATTTAGAATCAGCCATTGCTATCTGCAGAAACAGTAACTCGCCGCTTGGCCGTATGTTGCAAAAAGGTTTGTTAAGGATAGGCAGGCCTATAAAAGATATTGAAGGAGCTATTGAAAATATAGGCAAACTGGAAGTTGCCAAGCTCGACAAGAATATAGGCATCCTGGGTATTATTGCGGGTATTGCCCCAATGTTCGGCTTCTTAGGTACCATTTATGGTGTAATTAAAATATTTTATGACATCGCCCAGTCGGGTAACCTGAGTATTGGTGTTATATCCGGTGGTTTGTATGTGAAGATGGTAACGGCCGCCGCGGGTTTATTTGTGGGGATGGTTGCCTATATATTCTATCACATTTTAAATATGATGGTTGATAAGGTAATATTAAAATTAGAGACCGACGCCATTGAATTTATTGACTTGTTAGAGGAGCCAAGCAAATGAATTTAAGTAACAGGAAAAAAAGGATTGCTGCCGAAGTACAAACCTCAGCTATGAACGATATTATGTTCTTCCTGCTGTTGTTTTTCCTCATCGCGTCAACAATAACCAATCCTAACGTTATTAAATTAACGCTGCCCAAATCATCAACAAGCCAGTCAGAATCTAAGAAGACCATCAATGTGTCAATCACCGGCGATCTGAAATACTACGTCGACAAAAAACAAGTAAACGTTGACGACCTGCAATCAGCAATATCAGCATTTAAAACACCTGATGCTGATTTAACCATTGTGTTATATGTTGATAAAACAGTAGCCATCCAAAATGCGGTACAGGTAATGGATGTGGCACAAAAAATGAATATAAAACTGGTACTGGCAACAGAACCGAAATAGAGTTTAGTATCAAGTAATTAGTATCAAGTAGCAAGACTGAAGCTGCTGTACTATGTACTTGATACTAGCTACTTGATACTAAAATGGAGTACAGAGAAGAAAATAACTATCCAAAAGCATTTTTAGCAACAGGCATTATTCTGGTTGCACTGATGGCTATGTGTTATTTTATGGTATTCACCCCGCCGCCAAAGCCCGATGAAGGTACCGGCGGCATCCTGGTAAATTATGGCACAACAGATGCCGGTATGGGAAGCGATTACATGAGCGTAGATCAACCCTCAGTAGCCGAAAAGGCTAATCATACATTGCCAACTAAAGCAACCCCTGCGCCACCTACCGAGCAAAAAACACAGGTTGATAATAGCGACAAAAAGATAGTCACTCAAAATAATGAGGATGCGCCATCTGTGGCTACAAATAGTAAAAAACCAAGTAATACCGTAGCTACCCAGGCCATTAAAACAGTAGCCAAACCTGTTGTTAATCAAAATGCGCTTTACAAAGGCAAAACCAACAACGGCACCGGCTCAGGTGATGGTACTACCAATACCCCCGGTAACCAGGGTAAGCCTACAGGCAGTACGCTAACCAACAACTACAATGGTACAGGATCGGGCAATGGCGGTAACCTTAGCCTTGGACAACGTAGCTTTGTTACCCGCCCGGTAGTTACTGATGAAAAGCGAAGAACAGGAAAAATTGTTATTGATATACATGTAGATAAAAACGGCAACGTTATTTATGCCGAATCTGGCCGTGGTACTACCATGACAGACTATGATCTGATACAAAAATGCGAGAACGCGGTTAGAAATTCCAAAATTAACGCGGTTGACACCGCGCCTGATACCCAGGAAGGCACTGTAGTATTTGTATTCAAAGTGAACTAGAGTAACCCCCTATGCCATTGCTCCGTTCTTCACAGCGATGAGAAAGTGTTTTCACCTCTTTCCGCCGCAGGCGAAGGGAGGTCGGCAAGCGAAGCGTAGCCGGGTGAGTCAATCACCGCCATACGTCTTGATTCTCCTTCCAAATTGTTATTGCAATGACAATCTTTCTGATCGTCTATTTTTTTCTCAAAAATCCCTAACTTTAATTATGGAACAATATAATGTGGATGTACACGACTATATCCAAAAGGCCGCGCCATTTGCAAAACCCATACTCAATCACATTCGCGAGGTGGTCCATTCGGCTTCGCCGTTAATTACTGAAACCATCAAATGGGGTATGCCCTTTTTCGAATATAAAGGATCAATTTGCCAGATGGCCGCTTTTAAACAGCATTGCGCATTTGGTTTTTGGAAAGCATCATTACTGGACGACCCCCAAGGCTTGTTAAAAAAAGGGGAGGCTGGCGGCAGCTTCGGTAGGATAATAACAATTGACGATCTTCCCTCCGATGAAGCCATCATCTATTTTGTATTGCAGGCAATGAAAAACAATGAATCAGGTAAGAAAGCTCCGGTCGTTAAAAAAGCACCTGCCGAAAAGAAAGAATTAGTTGTTCCCGATTACTTTGCAGCATTACTGGATGAACATCCAAAAGCCAAAGAAACGTTTGAAAAATTCAGCTATTCGCATAAAAAAGAATACCTGGAATGGATAATTGAAGCCAAAACCGATGCTACCCGCCAAAAACGACTGGATACTACCATTGATTGGCTAATCGAAGGTAAATCAAGAATGTGGAAGTATAAATAAGACTATTGTTATTACGAGCGCAAAGGCTGTCATACTGAGCGTAGTCGAAGTATGTGGGCAGGCCTTTACGCTCGTCCTTCGACTACGCTCAGGATGACAGCCACCGCACAATGGTAAAGCTTCACCCATTGTCTGTGTCCCCACAGGCAATAACCACAAAAAAATAATTCTAAAATCAAACATATCGCATACCAAATACTCTTATTTTTGCTGGCGATATGCTAAAACTTATCCTCCGTTTTCTTAAACTATTTGTTATTTTTTACTTCGGTATCACCATTTTTTGGGTGTTATTATACCGGTTTGTGAACCCTCCGGTTACTTTATTGATGATTGAACGCGGTTTTGAGCGTAAATCGGACGGTAAAGACTGGAAAATAGACAAAAAATGGGTGAATTTTGATGACATATCCGACCCCATGAAACGCGCCGCCGTAGCTGCCGAAGACCAGCGTTTCCTGGATCACTTCGGGTTTGATTTTAAGGCGATGGAGAAAGCTATTGATAAAAACAGCCATAGCCATAAATTGATAGGCGGGAGTACCATATCGCAGCAAACAGCAAAAAACGTTTTCCTGTGGCCTGGCAGGTCATATATCCGTAAAGGCTTTGAGGCCTATTTTACTATTCTGGAGGAACTGTTCTGGAGCAAAAAACGCATCATGGAGGTTTACCTGAACGAGATAGAAATGGGGGATGGCATATACGGAGTTGAAGCCGCTGCGCAAACATACTACCATAAAGATGCTAAGGATTTAGATAAACATGAAGCCGCGGCAATCGCCTCCATCTTCCCGGATCCATTAAAATGGTCGCCGACTAACCCGAGCAGTTACGTGCACCACCGCCAGTACTTGATATTGAAAAATATGCGTAGGCTAGGTCCGCTGGATTTTTAACTGTAAAATTCTACAGCTTCCAATATTACCACGCAGGCTTTCCTGATCTCGTCATGGGTGATAATCAATGGTGGGGCTATGCGCATGGCATTGCTGCAATGTAAAAACCAGTCTACAATTACACCATGCTCAATACAACGGTCAATTATTTTTTTGTTGAGGTCGAAGCTTTCCAATTCAGCCGCTAGCATCAGCCCCTTGCCACGAATTTGTTTGATAGACGGATGAACTAATAACGACCGGATAAGCGCTTCTTTTTCCGCCACCTGCTCGCAAAATTTTTCATCCAGCAACACTTCCAGCGCAGCTAAACCTGCCGCACAACATACAGGGTGCCCGCCAAACGTAGTAATATGCCCCAGGATAGGATTTTCCTTTAACGCCGACATGATCATATGCGATGCCGCGAAAGCTCCCACAGGCATACCGCCGCCAAGCGCCTTGGCAAGTAATAAAATATCGGGTACTATCCCAAAATGCTCAAAGCCAAATAGCTTGCCTGTACGGCCAAATGCGGCTTGTATCTCGTCTAATATTAATAAAGCACCCGTTTCGGTACATTTAGCACGTAGGGCTTGCATATAGGTAACATCAGGCACACGTATGCCCGCTTCGCCCTGTACGGTTTCTATAATAACACAGGCAGTTTCTTCGGTGATTTGGCTCAGATCATTAGCATTATTAAATCGGATGAAGTTAACTCCCGGTAACAACGGGCGGTAAGCCTGTTTATATTCCTCGTTACCCATAACGCTTAAAGCGCCATGCGTACTGCCGTGATAAGAGTTATCATAAGCAATAATCTGGTGCCTGCCCGTAAAGCGTTTAGCCAGTTTTAAAGCGCCTTCAACAGCCTCAGTACCCGAGTTGGTAAAGTATACAGATTGCAGATTTTTTGGGAATACCGATATTAGCTTCTCAGCGAATTTAACCTGGGGAGTTTGTACATACTCGCCATAAACCATCAGGTGCATGTATTTATCAACCTGTTGTTTTATCGCCTCAATAACTTTAGGATTGCTGTGCCCCAGGTTGCTTACGCCAATACCCGAAATAAGGTCGATGTAAGCCTTTCCCTCGCTATTGTACATGTAGACGCCTTCTGCTCGTTCAAATTCAAGCAGGAGGGGGAAATCAGTAGTTTGGGCGTTGTTGGCTAAAAAAAGTTGGCGTAATGTTGGCATGGCACAAAAGTAAGCCAAATTCCTAAGTTCAGGGTATTAACGTTAAAATAGGAAGCGACCTATTGCGGAGGACCGGGACGATTATTTCGCTCCGATAACTGCCTTACCAGTTCGTCATTAAACTCGCGTTCGCTTTTGTATAGCTCGCTAACTTTATCCGGCGAGAGCACTTTTAGAAAAGCATTATTAAATTTTATTTTGATCTGCACAATCTCGTTCTCGTACATTAATTCTTTATTCACCTGTTCCTGGCCATCAGCAGCATTTAAGTTATTTTGCCTTTTTAATTTTCTGATATTAAAAAGCTCCTGCTGATATTCCTGGTATAGAGGGAAAAATTTAGCAGCCTGATCTGGTGGTAAATTTAGCCTTTTACGCAAATAATTTATTTTAACATCCTCTACCCTGCGTTCAGGGTTTTGATTATTTGACTTATAATAAAAAGGCCTGGGGGGACCCATTCTATATGGCCTTATTTGTCCAAACGCATTACCAACGCATAGTACGAAGAAAATAAAAAATATATGCTTTGCTAATTTAGTCATTATTAATTGTTGGTATCATCATCAACGTTATCCTGTAATGCGTTGGTTAAACTGTTAGTATTAACCGGCGTATTTTCATCAATAACGGTATGTTGTGTATCATTCGCGTCAACATCATCCTGCAGGTAACTTTGAATATCGCTTGTTGAAACGGTAGATAATTGCTTGTGCAAAAATGAACTGTTATGGTCATCTGCCGGCGCCGAAAATCGGCTTAACAGCAAACCGCCACCTACAAACACTGCAAAACAAGCTGCCGCCGCGTATTTGAATGTATTAGTAGCATACATTCGCCTAACTATTCCTTTGCGCTTAACTACATCCTGCTTAACCGTTTTGTTTAATATGGCATTATTAAGCTTGTCAAAATAATCGGCAGGTACACTAAAGCTTTCTTCGCTAACGGTCTCTTCAATCAGGATACGCGCGTTTATTTGTTGCTCAAAGGCGTTAAAATAATCTTCCGGTACAGCATGGCCGTGGGCATCGTTATTTACGTAAGCCTCAATATTTATCCTGCTTTGTATGTTACTGCTTAACTCGTCGAAGTAATTTTGAGGTACGGTAAATTCACCTTCCGACCTAAGCTCCTCCAAATTAATACGGCTTTGTATGTTGCTGCTTAATTCATCAAAATAATTTTGAGGGACAGTAAAGTCCTCTTTGGATTTTAATTCCTCTAAATTGATGCGGCTTTGTATATTATTGCTTAACTCGTCAAAGTAATTTTCAGGCACAGTAAAGCCTTTATCGGACTTTAGCTCATCCAGCTTAATTGCCGAGATGATCCGTTGTTCCGATTCATCAAAATAGCCTGGTGGCACAGTAAACGGGTTCAGGGGATTAACCAGTTTAAGTGACATGAATTCATCCAGCCATTCTCTATTTCCACTTTCGCTTTTCATATCGAGTGTTTGATGAAATTTTGATGAAAAGGTTTAATCACTTTTTTTAAATTAATCTTTTGATAATAAGAAAGTTTCTATTTTTTTTACCGCGAGGTGAAAAGATGCCTTCAATGCGCCTACACTTGTTCCCACCACATCTGATATTTCCTCATACTTCATATCCTCATAATATTTCATATTAAATACCAGGCGCTGTTTATCGGGTAGGGTAAGCAACGCTTCCTGTAATCTGCGTTGTGCCTTATCACCATCAAAATAACTTGATGCCGCTAATGTATCGCCGAGTGTAGAGTCCACATCATCCAGCGAAATATTATTTTTCGCTTTTTTCTTGTTTAGGAAAGTAATGCATTCATTGGTAGCGATGCGATACATCCAGGTATATAATTGGGCATCCGCACGAAAAGTGAGCAGGTTTTTCCAAACCTTCACAAATACATCCTGCGCAATATCATCGGCATCATCATGGTCTATCACCATGCGGCGGATGTGCCAGTAAATCTTTTGCTGGTATTTCTTCAGCAGCAGGTTAAAAGCCTCGTTCCGGGTTTTCTCATCCTGAAACTTGCTTAAAATCTCCGCATCCTCAACAACCTGTACCGACATATATTAAATTTATATTAAAAACAGTATCGAGCCTTTTTAATTATAGAGGTCAGCCTGATACTCAAACTATTCGTACGAAAATAAGTATTATTTTATATTACACGAATATTGTGCGTATTACTTTTGTGATTATGTAAAAGCGTAAACTACTTTACGGACTCTTTGCTACGTTCAAAATAACAAGAGTTTTATAAAGAAGAATTGTCATTCTGAGGTACGAAGCATCTGTACAAAAGTAAACTGCTTTACAGATTCTTCACTACGTTCAGAATGACAAAAGGGGAAGATAAACTTATCCTATCAAATCCAGCACCTGCTGAGATGCATTCTTGGTATCTACCTTCTCAATTATTTTACTGATGATTCCATCGGCATCAATAATAAAAGTAGTACGGACGGTACCCATATATTTTTTGCCATAATTGTTTTTCTCAGCCCAAACGCCATAAGCTTCATTAATACTTTTATCCTCATCGGCAATAAGCGGGAAGGGCAGGCTGTATTTGGTTTCAAATTTTTTGTGCGATTTGGAGTCATCAGTACTCACACCGATTACCTCATAACCTTTACCTATTAGCGACTGGTAATTATCCCTGAAATCACAAGCCTCGGCGGTACAACCCGGGGTGTCATCTTTTGGGTAGAAATATAATATCACGGTTTTACCTTTAAAGTTTGCCAATGAAACTTCTTCGCCGTTTTGATCTTTCGAGGTGAAATCCGGGGCTTTGTCGCCTGCTTTAAGTGTTGTTGCCATGGTTATTTATAAAAATCTGCTTTAAATGTAGCTGTATTATCTTTCTGATCGGTAACATCTAACTTAAAAGTATGTTTGCCGTGTGCAATGGTATCATCAAAAGTATAACTTAATACCTTGGTTTTAAAATCCCAATACATTAACACCCACTGCCCGTCTATATAGCCATAATAGTTTTTAACGCCCGATAGATTATCACCTATTTTAACAAAAATGGCGTGTTTGGCAGCCATGTCAGCGCCGTTGATAATATTTATTGGGTTGATATGAGGCGCTTCGGTATCCAACTTCACATAATAGCTGCCAAAACCTTTCGCTTTAGCTTTTACATAACCATCTTCATAATTACCAACGATGCAGTCGCCATCCACATTTACAATAACGGCCTTATCGGCACGCCAGCCGGGTGCTGTGCTGTCGGGTTTTATCCAAAGGTCGTAAGTGTCATTTATCGGGTCGAAGCGGTCGCCTAACTGGTAGGTATCCGAATATGCGCCCGGTCTTTTAGGCAGCTCGGTAAAGGTGAAATTCATACTATCATACAAATTACCCACCGGTATATTAACTTTAACCTTATCGTTGCTAAACTGATTGTCCTTATCATAAGGGAAAAACGTGCCCGGCAATTTAAACAGTTCAACCGGGTGTATAATTTTGCTATGCGATCTTACCTTTAGGTTGAGGGTTGATGTATTACCCGCTATATCTCTAACTACATATTGCACATCATGCAGCGAGTCATCGTTAAAAGTAACCACCCCGCGGTTAATAGATTGCGGATAAAGCGTGATCCTGCTTCCCGGAAGCACAAAACATTTTTGAATAAAACGGCCTGACTCTAAAAACTCAGGATAATCAATCAAAGCATTTATGGCATGTGTTTGATCGAATGCGAAACGTTCGACAGAGAAAGTAAATACAGTTTTGCCATCTACCTTAAGTTCGATGGAATAAACGCCATTGTGGTTAGCCGAAGTATTGTTCATGTCATAAGCGGTAATACCAAAGCCGGTATTGCCGCTTACATCAATAACAGCGGGGTTAGCCAAACGGTAATGCCCCGAAGCGCCCACCACACCCAACAACTGGCGCTGGGTTTTTTCGTTGAATGGTCCGTCGTTAAAACGATAAACACAGGCGGTGCCTAATACAGGTGGAATATCATCACGAACTGTCAAACCAAATAATTGTGGGTTTATGGTTTGCTCCGTTTGGGTATCGCGTATTTCAAAATGCACATGCGGCCCGGCTACCGCGCCTGTATGACCTGATAAAGCGATCACCTGTCCTTTAGTTACAGGTACCTGCATAGGT
>JABDDX010000015.1 GCA_013287375.1 Bacteroidota bacterium
TTAGGGCCGCTGGCATTAGGTACATCAGAAGGTTTGTAAACAAGTACCGAATGGCGCGCATCATTAAGGCTCCAGGTCGAATCGCCTACGGGTGCTTCTTTGCCGATAATTGCATTTTTAAAACCAGCTTTTTCAAAAGCCGCCTGCCAGTCATTGATGCCTTGTATCAAGTAAGGCACCCATTTTTTTGGCGTTGCCGGATCAATATAAATCACAATTGGCTTTTTAGGCTCAACAAGTTCTCCGCGTTTATATTTCTCCATATCCTCATTACGAGGTTCCATGCGCCAGCGCATGATATAATTGGTTGTAGCTACACCGTGTGGATTAGCGTCGAAATCAACATAAGCATTACTGAAAAAGCCTATTCTTGGGTCGGCAAGGCGTGGTTTCATAGGCACCTCAGGAAGCAACACCAACGAACTGTTAAACTCGTAGGAAACCGGCGGAGGGGTGCCACCCAAAAGTGCGCCGCTGGGCTTCATGTTATAAGTTTTTACCGCCTTTATTTCGATATTATTGGGGAAGGCCTGGATGGTATCAATATAAGACCGGTCACCGATCAGGTTAGCTAACATCATACGCACAAAAGGCTGGCCAAAGGAAACCACATTGTTATCGGCATTAATAAAATCTGTCAAATCAATTACGGTGCTTTTAGCATCTTTGTTAATGGCTTTGATAGGGAAAGTGCCTAATATGGTTTGATAGTTACTGCCAGGCAATGAGCGGGCCATGCCGTTTTGCGTTGTATCGTTTGAAAATTCGTTGAATACCAGCGAACGCAGCGCTATCTTATCCCCCGGTATCTTTTCGAAAGCGATAACCGCTTTACCAACCTCATCACCGGCGTAACCGATGTCTATAAGTGGTATCACAAAGTCAGCGGGATTCTTATCAACACGGCTTACTATCAAAATATCATGTTTCAGCATTGAGTCGGGTATCTCAAACAAGTAGCGGTCGGCCACAAAATGCACCGTTATAAAGCTTTTCATGGTTTTGGCCGATGCAGGTACAATCTCCCTGTAAGGCTTAACTGTGGTTACGAGTTTGGCAGCGGCCAGTTGCGCAAGGCTTTTCGTTTTTGAAGTATCAATATCACTGGCGGCCTTTTGCTTATTTTGTCCTTTTACGGGGGTAATGTAAAGCATAAGCACACCCGCAACGGAAAGGATCGGCAATACGATTTTTTTAAAATTGTTCATTGGAAGTTTTAAGTATTTGAAGATAAAAGATGTAGAAGAAACCGGCCGCTGTTAATTAACAACAGCAGACCGGACCGGTATTAACTGATCAATAACCCGGATTTTGCGTTAAGTTCGAATTGAGAAGGATTTCACTTTGAGGTACCGGTATTAATGCTTTAAACGGACTCCAGGAGCCGCCTTTTTGAGGGGCGACAACTGCCATTACCGCATCAAGCCTCCCGGTACGCTTTAAATCAAACCAGCGGTGACCAAATTCGCTGAACAACTCTACCTGGCGCTCGTGATAAATTGCACTAAGCAGGTTGCTTTGGCCGGATGCCGTTGTTGCAGGTAGCCCTGCCCTTGAACGGATAACGTTCAGATCGGCCTGGGCATCGCTTAGGTCATTTTGCTGTGCACGCGCTTCAGCCCTGATTAGGTATTGTTCTGCCAGGCGGAACATGATTGGATTTTCGCTAATTACCGAACCGGAAGCGATCTGCCCTTGCTTATATTTATAAGCATAATAATAAGTGATTGCACCTCCCTGAAGTGTTCCAACCCAATTGGTAAAACGGTTATCACCGCTTTCAAAAGCATTAACCAGGTTACTACTTAGCGGAAACTGACCTATTACCCCATTTGGCGCAATTGTTAATATTAAAGAATATGCATCAGCATTGGCGTATGTTGCTGATACTGATTGTAGTGCCCAGATCGTTTCCCGCGATGTTTTCAGGAATACATTTGCCAGGTTCGGTTCCAATACATACACCGAAGCGCCAATTACATTTGAAGCTTGTGTTTCGGCATCTTTCCAGTCCTGCATATACAAGTAAACACGGGCCAGCAATGCACTAGCCGCCTGTTTGTTCGGTAATGTACGATCGGATGTCGTAGCACCGGCAAGGTTAATATATTGATTATCGGATAACAGCGCCTGCGCATCGGTCAAATCCTGGATCACCTGTTTTAAAACGGTAGCGGATGGTGACCTGCTGATCGTACCGTTGACTTGAGGATCAGTTGAAAGCACGAGCGGTACTTCTCCATATAAATTAACCGCGTTAAAAAAAATGTAAGCCCTTGCAAACTTAGCCTCACCAAGTAACTGTTTCTGGATAGCCGGCGCAAGAGATGTTGATGAACTTAACCCGTTTATCGCCGAATTACACACAAAAAGTTCGGCAAATATCTCCGGCCAATAATAGGCATACTGCCTGCTAAGTGAATTACTGTAGAACAAGTTCGGAAAGGTGTTATAACTGATCAGTTCATCAGCTGCCAGCCCTTGCTGAATACTTACGCTCGAAGCCCCGTTATACATGTTCGCGGGCGAAGCCATAGTGGCAAAAAGACCGGAAATAACACCTTCTGCTGTGGAGTTGGAGGTGTAAACATTACTGGTGGCAAGTAGCGTGGCAGGTGCGCCAATATCCAACGATTTTTTGCAGCCTGCAAAAACAGTCAGCACGAAAAGGCTTGCTATCACGCTTAGTACCTTGGTGTGTTTTTTTAATTTATATAGATTTTTCATTGAAATCGGGATTAAAGGGTAAGCCGTAAACCAGCGGTCATTGTTCTTAATGGTGGCAACGAATAAGCACTTTGATTTTCCGGATCGATGCCATTGTAACCGGTAATAGTCCAGAGATTGTCGCCCTGAACAAAAACTTGCAGGCTTTGAACGCCTATCTTACTGGCTAACCTGGAAGGCAACTGATAGGCGAACGATAAGTTCTGCAACCTGATATAAGATGCATCACCATAAGCATGATTACTTTCTGTCGCATAAAGTTGTGGGTATATTAGCGCGAAACTGCTACCGTATCGTTGTATGTCGGTCACCTGGCCCGGGGCTTGCCAGCGGTTTAGGACTAATGTATTGTAATTGTTATTAGCAGCAAATCCCACTGGGAGTATACCCAGGTTGTAAAATGCATTCGTGCCGGTTTGTTTAATATACCTGAACATAAAACTCAGCGAAAATTGCTTGTAGCGGAAGCTATTTTGAACCGACCCATAAAAATCAGGGTTGATATTTACAAGGCCTGTTCTGTCATTAGTTGTCGGAGAAGTAGTAATTGCGCCGGCTGCGGTATAAAACTGATATATCCCGGTTTGCGGATTGACGCCGGCAAAACGATAGGTATGAATAATATTTACAGGCTGACCGATCACGTATACACTAGCATAGGGTGAGGTTTGCAGGCCCGGATAGCTCGCCAGTACATTGCGGTCGCGTGTGAATAAAATAGTGGTCGACCAGGTAAAATTCGTGTTCCTGATGTTAACAGTGGCCAGGCTGACATCAAATCCCTGGTTCTGCACTACACCAGCCAAATTTTCATTGAGGGTTTGAAAACCAGTCACATCAGACAACGGATTAGCGTTCAGGAAGCCCGAGGTGCGGTTACGGTAGAAATTAGTCTCAAAGTCAATACGCCCTTTCAGGAACTGTAGCTCAAGGCTTAATTCAGCTTTCTTGGTTGTTTCCCATGACAGATCAGGGTTAGGCAACCTTGTAGGAATAAGGCCTGACGAACCGCCATAAGTGAGTCCGTTACTATTGTAAGTGCTTAAGTAAGAATACGGGGCGATATTATCGCGGCCCGTGGAACCGTAGCTGCCCCTTAGTTTACCAAAATACAGGAAAGGCAGATTGTTTTTTATAAAACTTTCTTCCGAGAAAATCCAGCTGGCGCCGGCCGCGCCAAATACATGGAATTGCTTATTTTCGCCAAAATTACTTGAACCATCATCCCGTCCGGTGATATCAATGTTATACTTGTCTGCCCAGCTATAAGCTAAACGACCAAATAACGCGCTGAACTTGGTTGGTGAAACACTGTAAGGTTGAACTGTGGTAGTAGTAGTACCAGCTGATGGACTGCTCAACAGCAGATCACTGCTATAACCAGTTACACTAGTTGATATGACAGTGCTGTTCTCGCTTTGTAAACTGCTTCCGATAGTGGCTAACAATTTGCCTTTACCGATTTTTTTACTGTAATTAATTTGCGGTTCAAGGCTCCAGGCGTAGTTTGTATTGTAAGTAAATTGGCTGGTTCCGCTTGTGAAATAGATGGCGATATCAGGGTCATAAGCCGTGGTAGGCGTACCCAGAAACTCGTTTACTTCCTGCCTGTTATAACCCGAGGTTAGTTTAATCTCCAAATCCGGGATTGGCCTGTAGCTCAACACAACGCTTGACATAAGGTTATTGCTCGGCGATCTGTTGATTAAGTTTTTAGCGACTAAAGGGTTATTGAACGTGTTGTTCTGAAAGTTAAGCGCACCAGTTGAAGTATACAGTGCCGGTGCATCGGGCGCAAAGTTGATATCACCCGTTAAATCGCCCTGCGGCATTGTATTCAGGTCATACAGATATCCCCCGGTAAAACTTATGGTAAATTTATTATCGGCAGTGCTACTGCTTAAACTTATATGCATATTCCCCGATTTGTCGCTGCCACCAAGTGTTTCAAGATTGCCGCTATAATTATATCCGCCGCTGATCCGGTACTGCATTTGCTGGCTGCCACCCGAGATGCCAAGCTGTGCATTGGCAATGTGCCCATAGCCGCCAATCAATTCTTTTTGCCAGTTGGTATTACGGGTAGTATCCCATACACCGTTTATATCATAATCGGTTGATGAAATGGGCGTATTGTCATTTGCTTTTGCCTGATGACGCAGTTGAAGATATTGTTGTTCGTTAAGCAGTGGCTCAAAATGGCCTACATCGTTTACACCGGTATACACACTCGCATCTATTTTAGGCGCGCCCGCCTTTCCCTTTTTAGTGGTGATCAGGATAACACCATCGGCACCGCGCGAGCCGTAAATGGCCGTGGCATCCGCATCTTTTAATATGCTGATGCTTTCGATATCCGCAGGATTGATGAAGCTTAATGCATCATAACCGGAGCCGTATTTGCCGGTTGCCGTATTTGCACCAAGATTTTGATTTTCTGAGGTGTAACTGCCGCCCTGGTAGGGAATACCATCAACTACGTATAATGGTTGGCCGGCGCTTATGCCATTAATGCCACGTATCTGTACTTCATAGGTGCCGTTGGCATTACCGGTACTTTTATAAATATTGAGCCCAGCTACGCTTCCCTGCAAAGCATCCAGCGCATTGGTTATCGGGTACTGCTCTATGGTTTTTGCACTAATGGTACTTACATCGCCGGTGCTTTCGCGCTTTGTGGTAGTACCATAGGCGATGATTTGTACCTCATCCAGCTTGCCAATATCATTTTTAAGCACAATGACCGCTTGATTTACGATCTCGTCCACTGGTATTTCCCTGGAAATATACCCGACATAGGCAAATTGCAGAATGGCATCGGGACGTGTGATGTATACAGCGAACTGACCTTTTTCGTTAGTAGTGAGGCCCAGGTTGCTGCCTTTGACTTTGATACTTACCCCCGGAAGTGGCTGGCCTGCTTCGTCAACCACCTTTCCGGAAATTAATTTAGCGTTTACAATTGGTGCGTCGGGCTTTTGATAGATGACCACAACATTCTCATTTTGCTGTTTAAATTCAAGATTAGTATTGGCGAGGAGTAACTCAAGGATAGACTCCAGGGTGCGATCTTTAGCGTCAACCGATATATTGGTATAAGAAGCGACTTTTTCCGACGGATAGAAGAATACAATGCCTGATTCATCGTGCAATATCTTCAGTGCTTTATCCAGCGAAACATTTTTTACGCCGAAGTTCACAATGGTTTCAGTAATGTTTTGCGCACGACTTACCTTAACAGCCAGTAGTTGTAAAGATGTAAATAGCATCGTACAGCAGAATACACTAACCCTCATGATAAATAATAATTTAGCTTGTAGCTTTGTTCTATACCGGGCATAACTCTGCCCGGTTGCAAAAGCAGTATTTTTTTGCATTATTTGTATGTTTAAAGGTTTGTAAAAATTTTTAGATCAAACTCCCTTTTTGCTTTCCACGGCTGGGGAGTTTGTCTTTTTTAGCAGGTACACATCTTGCATACCGGCGTCACACACTGGGGGTTCAATTAGCTATATAGAATTTCATTCATAGTTTTTAATTAGGTGAGTTATTTAGTTATTAGTTGTTTTTAGTTGTTATCGTTGATATGTATTAGTTACATCCTTTCCCGTCAATCACTACCTCCTTACCATTGATGACATAGCTGGTGCCGCGTGTTTGAGACAGAATAGTCAATACCTCTGTCAGGCTCTCTGTGCCGATAAAAGTGCCGGTAATCGGGCAACCTGCCAGAGCGGGGTTTTTAAAAGTAATCTGTACATCATATCGCTTGTCGAGATGTGCTGCCAGTTGGCTGAAAGGCATGGCATCAAAACTCATATCGGTTCTTGCCCAGTCGAGCGTACGGGCGGCGATGACCTTTTTCTGAGTTTCTACAGTCTGTTTTTGATCTGTGCTGGCGGTAAGCTGTTTATTGGGTGTGAGGATGGCCAACAGCATTTTCCCTTGCTCTACCTTCACCCGCCCGCGGGTCACTGTTACGATGATGGTTTTTTGCCCGGGATATGCCTGGATGTTAAAGGCCGTTCCCAATACCGTGGTGTTGATAATTCCGGTGTGAATAATGAACGGGCGTTTATTATTATGCTTAATATCAAAATAAGCTTCACCGCTGAGCGCCACTTCGCGCGTTGCGCCTGTTTTAAAATTGTCGGCTACGGTCAGTTTGCTGCCTTTGCGTAATACGATACGGCTACTATCGGGCAGCGTCAAAAAATGATTTTCCTCCGCAGTGATGATATTGTGCGATGAAACTGTATTAGCAGTATATTGTTGCGTATTTTGCTTTCTTGTTATCACCAACGCCACTGAAAAGCTGATAATTACAGCTGCAGCCACACGAAACCAGGTACGTTTATAAATTGGTAAAACACGCTTTTCGGCTTGCTTAATACGGTTAAGGATACCTTCTTGTAGCCGATCTTCCAGGATCGCAATTTCCTGGCTATCCATATCGGTGGTTACACCGGGTTCGTTACGAAATAGACTATAATAGCGATCCAATACTTCCAGCTCATCAGATGAGATGGAACCGGCTAAATATTTCTTTATAAGCTCCTGGTATTCGCTTTTTATCGGTGACGACATAAAATATATACTGTTTTTTACTACAGTATATATTTTAAGCGCGATGTACTATTCGGTTAGTAATTTTTTATGTTTTTTTTTAAGAATCGAGGCTATTTCCATAGGAAGTGAATAAAAAATAGCTATAATTCTTATTAAAACCCCATAATTGGTAAAGACATTATAAAAATTGAAGAAAAGCTAGTTTATTGTTGCTTCCAAATAAACGGAGAAGATTAGAGAGACGGCTAAAGTGATTCCTAAACACTCCCGCAGACTCAAAAGCGCTATAGCTAACGTATTTTGAACAGTTTTTTGTGAAATATGAAGCTGCTCACTTATTTCTTTTGTTGAAAATTCTTCGATAAAACGCAACCGGAAAATTTCCCGGCGTTTTTCAGGCTGCATTTCGAGCCATGAGTCAATACAACCCCGAAGCTCCTTGGCAGAAAATTCAGAATCTGCCTGTAGCGAGGCTGTGGCAAAAAAATCGAGCGGTTCTTCAAACTTGGGCAGTTGCTGAAACTTTTTATACAACATGAATACCTGGTATTTTACTGCTGTACGTAAATAAGGCAACAAGTTTTCGATTTTTTGCATTTCGCGCTTAATCCACAGATCGGCAAACACGTCCTGGACAATTTCTTCGCTTTGCATTTGATTCCTCAGCCTTTTGTAAGCTTCATCATATAAGGTTTTCCAATGTCGTTTAAAAATCGCGTTAAAAGCTGTCTCGTCCCCGCTCTTCAACGACAATAACAGTTCCTGGTCATTTAATTCTGCATATACCTTCATCGAAAAAAAACGGCGAAAGCGAATATAGTATTAAATTAATATAAAATCAAACGCCGACACGTAAGGTTATGGATAGTGTCCCTTCACTAAAAATGGTATAAATTCCAGTGTGGAGATCGTAAACGATTCTGGGAATGCCGTAAAGCACACCTATAGCATATCAGCACGAGCGTTGGGTACTTGACTACCGTAAATAAAAATCTTCTGTGAGTAGTCCCTTACTGAAGGCCTCTTTTAATGCAGAACGAAATTTAGCGAAATAGTTAGCTGCAGTGTTTCTTGTAATTGGTTTTTCCCTGAAGCTGATTACAGGACGACTCCAAAGATATGATCGGAAACCTTCACAAATCGCTTCGTTCAAATCGGAAAACTTTAACCCTTTGCTAACAAAGCTTTCAAAATAACGAAAGGCCATAGCCATATTGTCTGAGTCTCCCTTCTGACCTTCACGGCTATTATAGGCAACTATTTATCACTAAAAGTAAGACATCTACTTCCCGATACAGAACTTACTGAAGATATTTTCTAACAGATCATCTGTTGTAACTGTCCCGGTGATCTCACCAAGATAATGCAGTGCTTGCTTGATATCTGTGGCTAAAAAGTCTGAGGTTATATTGCCGTCAATACCGTTTAATACCTTTATTAATGATTCTTCAGTTTTTTGAAGAGCTTCCAGATGGCGGATATTGGTTACAAGGGTTTCGTTGCCGGTCAGTTTGTCTTTTATAGCGGTATGATAAATTTTGTTTTTAAGGTCGTCGATATGGAATTTCTCTTTGGCGGAGATAACTACCGCTTGCTGACTATGAGGCAGGTTATCAATCTCTTCCTGAGATAAAAGATCAATTTTATTGGCTACCACTAACATCACTACACCAGGTTTTTGCAAGCTTTCGAGGTCTTGATTAAGTTCGGCCAAACTAATTTGCTGGGCATCGTAAACATAAACCAATAGCGCCGATTGGCTAATTTTTTCCATCGTGCGTTGAACGCCTATTTGCTCAATGGCATCTGTCGCTTCGCGGATACCAGCAGTGTCTATCAGTCTAAAATTGATGCCGTGGATATTTAGCACCTCCTCTATCGTATCGCGTGTAGTACCCGGCAGGTGACTTACAATAGCTCTTTCCTCGTTTAACAAAGCATTTAGCAGCGTTGATTTCCCTGCATTTGGCCGACCTGCTATTACGGTATTTACACCCATTTTAATGGCATTCCCTAGTTCAAAAGATTGAATTAATGAGCCTATAATCCGGGTAATATCGTGGGTTAATTTTTTAAGTTGATCACGGTTGGCGAATTCAACATCTTCTTCGGCGAAATCAAGTTCCAATTCAACTAAAGATGCAAAATTGACTAATTGCTCGCGCAACATTTTCAGTTGGTTACTGAATCCTCCGCGTAGTTGATTTAAGGCCACTTGTTGTGATGCTTTGGAGTTGGACGCGATCAAATCGGCAACGGCTTCGGCCTGGGAAAGATCCATTTGGCCGTTTAAGAATGCGCGCAGGGTAAACTCACCTGCCTTTGCAGACCTTGCACCTTTTTTGATCAACAGTTTAATAATCGACTCAATAATGTATGCAGATCCATGGCAGGAAATCTCCACCACATTTTCGCGGGTGTATGATCGCGGAGCAACAAACAAAGAAACCAAAACCTCATCCAAAACCAGATCATCATCAGCAATACTGCCAAAATGAATAGTGTGCGATTCCTGCCTGTTTAAATCCTTGCCTTTAAATACACTTTGCGCAATTGTAATAGCATCCGGGCCGGAAAGGCGTATAACGCCAATGGCTCCGCTTCCGGAGGGGGTGGCAAGGGCAACGATGGTTTCTTCTGTATTAGTCATTGGGTCATTATATTGTCTGAACCTGAATTCTTAGAATTTAATAATTAACAGAATTGAATAAATCCATTAATTCAAAAAATTCCGGTTCAGACAAAAGTCGTGATTTAAGCGCAATGTTGCTGCCATAATTTTGTAAGTATAAATCGGTGGGCATCGGGCAAAAAAGGCTAAATTCGCAACTAATATGGTAACTTTCTTTGAAGCTTCGCTCGATACAATTTCTGTCCATCACGTTGGTAATCCTTCGCATAATGAATTTTATGCTTTATCCGACAAGCCATTGGAGCTACAGGATGAGGTGATCCCTACCCTGCTGATGCAGTATTTTTTAAAGCCATTTGAAAAAGCGAACGAGGTTTACCACCTGATGCACAGCAGTGGTGACTTGAATTTAAACGAGCTGCATCATTTTGCCACGCAGGTATTTGAGGATAAGGAGAAGTTTCATGAAGTATCGGAACAGATAACCAAATACCTGCACAAGGTATCTAATCACCCCAATATAAAAACCGGTGAGTTGTACGTGGTTTACTTTAATAAAGTGCAAATTGAGGGGAACCCGCTGGATGCTATCGGTATATTTAAATCGGAGAATAAGGAAACTTACCTGAAGGTTTATCCGCAGGATGGCGGCTTTAATGTAGATTATGAAGAGAATGCCATCAACATAAATAAACTGGATAAAGGTGTATTGATCTTCAATATTGAGAAAGAAAATGGCTACAAGGTAGTGGTTATCGATAAGAGCAACACCAGCCAGGAAGCAGCGGTTTACTGGAAGGATGATTTTTTACAATTGAAGATTCGTAACGACAGCTTTAACCAAACCAGCAACACTTTGGGTATTTACAAAAACTTTGTAACCCAAAAACTGGATGATGAGTTCGAGATGAGTAAGGCTGATAAGATTGATCTGCTTAACCGGTCCATGAAGTATTTTAAGGAAAAAGAAACCTTTGATATGGACGAGTTTGCGGGTGAAGTAATTGGGAACGAAAAAGCTATTGAATCGTTCAAAAACTTTAAGAGCCAGTACGAGCAGGAATTTGATTCGCCGATCGCTGATACATTTGAAATTTCGAACAACGCTGTAAAAAAACAGGCAAGGGATTATAAAAGTGTGCTAAAGCTGGATAAGAACTTCCATATTTATATTCATGGTGATAAGGAGCTGATTGAGAAAGGCTTTGATGATGGCAGGGCGATGAATTATTATAAAGTTTATTTTAAAGAGGAAGCATAATCATGATTTTCCGGGTGTCATGCTGAGGTACTCGAAGCATGAGGGCTGGCCTTTATGCTTATGCTTCGAGTGCCTCAGCATGACCTCTTTTTCTACTTATCCTCAAAAGCCATTCGCATAAATTTCAACACTTCTTCATTTACATCCTCTACACTATACATCCTGAAATGGTGGTTAAACTGTTGACTATCACCGGGTACTTGAGCTATTTTTTGGAAGCATAGATTATCGGGGTATTCTTGTTTGAATGGGAATACTACGTGTATAAAGTTTTTTCCTAATTGGGTTATCCAGGCAATCCTGCGGTGTGAATTAGCAATACCGATCATGGTTTTGGCGAGATGTATGGTTACCGGGGCAAACTTCTGGTATTCATTGATAAAGTGATTGAAGAGCAATAGGGTTTGTTCGGATTTGCCGGAGAGGAAAGTGGAAAGGTCGTTATCTGGTTCCATAATCTTTAAATATTATTAAAGATAACAACCAAACTTGCAAATAGTAGAAGATTTCTCCTCGTACCTCGTCGAAATGACAAGGGGGTTAGAACTTCTCTTCTATCCCTAAACCAAATAAGGCAAAATCATATTTTACCGGGTCTGTTGGGTCAAACTCTCTTAAACGTTGGGTGAGCTCGATGGCGGTTTGCCAGTCGGTTTGTTTGCGGGTGATGAGGTTGAGTTTGCGGGCTACACGGTCTACGTGCAGGTCGCAGGGCATGATGAGATCTGCGGGTTTTAGTTGGTTCCAGATGCCGAAGTCTACGCCGCAATCGTCTTTGCGTACCATCCAACGCAGGAACATGTTCAGCCGTTTGCATGTTGATTTTTGCGAGGGTGATGATACATGTTTTTTGGTACGATGCGGGAAATCGGGTAGGGAAAAGAAATAGGAACGAAAATGGTTGAGGGCAATTTCTACCTGAGATTGTGTATTTACAAATTCTTTATTATCACTCAGAATGATAGTTTGGCTTGGGATGAACGCAGACTCTAATGAATCATGGTTTTCATAATGATAACGAAAGAAAGCTATGAAATAGAGCGTATCAATATCATTAAAAGTGCGGTGCTTAAAATGAAGTAGCTTTTTAAGGTCGGTATCCTGGTGATTGATGATGAAATCGTAAGGTGCACCACCCATCAAATCGATCAACTCCCTGCATTTGTTGATGATGGTAACCCGTTGCCCCCAGGCTAAAGTTGCCGCCCAGAAACCCATGATTTCGATGTCCTGCTTTTTGGTGAACAGGTGCGGGATAGAAACCGGATCATTGGTTATAAAACCCGGCTGGTTGTATTGGATGACTTTGGAATCGAGGAAAAGCTTCAGCCCCCCACCCCCCTGAAGGGGGAGCTTTTGAAAATCAAGTTTGCTTTTCATGGTTTAAATTATTCCCCCTTCAGGGGGTTAGGGGGTTAGCTTAACGCTTGTTTCAAATCTTCTAATAAATCTTCAACATCCTCTACCCCTACGCTTAGGCGTAACAGGTTATCCACTACGCCGGCTTTGTCGCGTTCTGGTTTTGGTATGGAGCCGTGGGTCATGCTTACAGGGTGGTTAATCAGTGATTCCACACCGCCTAATGATTCGGCAAGGGTGAAAACTTTGAAAGATGATGCTACGCGGAATGTTTCTTTTAGATCAGCACCTTTTAATACGATAGAGATCATACCACCAAAATCCTTCATTTGCTTTTTAGCAACATCATGATTAGGGTGATCGGTAAAGCCAGGCCAATATATTTTTTCGACTTTTGGATGCGTTTTTAAGAACTCTGCTATGATTCGGCCATTCTCGCAATGCGCTTTCATACGCAGGTGCAGGGTTTTTATGCCGCGCAGTACCAGGAAGCTATCCATAGGGCCCGGAGTGGCTCCGCAGGCATTATAAATGAACCATAGTTTCTTGTAGGTATCGTCGTCGTTCAGCATTAAAGCGCCCATTACCACATCGGAGTGACCGCCGATATATTTGGTAACCGAATGCATCACGATATCAGCACCCAAATCAATCGGGTTTTGCAGGTATGGAGAAGCGAAGGTATTATCAACTACCAATTTCAGGTTTTTAGCTTTGGATATTTTAGCCACCGCCTCAATATCCACAATACGCATGGTTGGGTTAGTTGGTGTTTCTATCCAGATCAGCTTAGTATTTTCATTTACATACTGATTGATCAATTCAGGATCAGCCAGATCAATAAAATGAAATTTGATGCCGTAGTTAGCGTATATTTTGGTGAAGATACGGTATGAACCACCGTAAAGATCGTTACCGGTAATTACTTCATCGCCCGGTGCCAATAGTTTCATTACCGCATCGGTAGCGCCCATTCCGCTTGAAAAAGCCAGGCCGTACTTTGCATTTTCTAGTGCTGCCAAACAACTCTCTAATGCATGACGGGTTGGGTTTGTACCACGGGAATATTCATAGCCCAGGTTGTCGCCCGGCGATTTTTGCCAGTAGGTAGATGTTTGGTATATCGGCGTCATTACCGCGCCGGTTGATGGATCGGGCTCCTGCCCTGCGTGTATTGCTTTAGTTGCGAATTTCATAACCCCCTCCGCCCCCTGAAGGGGGAACTTTTTGATTTGTGATGCTGTGTAGCATCTTGTTTACATTTTATTTAACACCCTACCCCCCCTGTCGCTTTTCAAAAGCCCCCCCTTCAGGGGGCTGGGGGGTTAGTACGCCCTTGCGAACAGAACCCTTTGGATTGATGGCTTACCGGTTAGGATACATTTGCCTTCTTCTAGTTTGTTGTTCAAAGGTATGCAACGGATTGTTGCTTTAGTTTCATCTTTTATCTTTTGCTCGGTTTCCGGCGTACCATCCCAGTGTGCTGAAAGGAATCCCGGTTTTTCATCTAACAGGCGTTTGAATTCCTCATAGGTATCAACCTCAGTGGTATTTTCCGCACGGAAAGTTGATGCTTTTTGGTAGATGTTTGTTTGAATATCTTCCAATAAAGCTTCAATATGTGCTGCTAAGCCCTCTTGGTTAACAGTTTCTTTGGTTTTGGTATCGCGACGGGCCAGTTCAACTGTACCGTTTTGCATATCGCGGCTGCCTATGGCAACACGTACGGGTACGCCTTTTAATTCGTATTCAGCGAATTTAGCTCCCGGGCGGTGGGTATCGCGTTTATCAAACTTAACAGAAATGTCTTTTGCTTTCAGCTCCTTGGTAAGGGCGTTAACAAAAGTTGTTATGTTTTCCAGTTCTTCATCGTGCTTATAGATCGGCACAATTACTACCTGTATAGGCGCTAATTTTGGAGGTAATACCAAACCTGCATCATCAGAGTGCGCCATGATGAGCGCACCGATTAAACGGGTTGAAACACCCCATGAGGTAGCCCAAACATAATCAAGCTTGTTATCCTTTCCTGTAAATTTCACATCGAAAGCTTTGGCAAAATTCTGCCCTAAAAAATGAGATGTACCTGCCTGCAGGGCTTTGCCATCCTGCATTAAAGCTTCGATGCAATACGTATCCAAAGCGCCAGCAAAACGCTCATTTGGGGTTTTACGGCCTTTTACAACCGGTAATGCCATCCAGTTTTCGGCAAATTCAGAATATACTTCCAGCATTTGTTCGGTTTCGGCAACTGCTTCATCAGATGTTGCGTGGGCGGTATGGCCCTCTTGCCATAAAAATTCGCTAGTACGCAGGAATAAACGGGTACGCATTTCCCAACGCATTACGTTGGCCCATTGGTTAACTAAAATAGGCAAATCGCGGTAGGATTGGATCCAGCCGCGGTAAGTATTCCAGATGATGGTTTCGGATGTTGGGCGGATGATCAGTTCTTCTTCTAATTTGGCATCTTCATCCACAATGATGTTACCATTGCCATCATTTTTAAGGCGATAATGGGTTACTACGGCACATTCCTTAGCAAAACCTTCTACGTGGCTTGCTTCTTTTGAGAAGAATGATTTTGGGATGAGCAGCGGGAAATAGGCATTACTGTGACCGGTGTCTTTGAACATCTTATCCAAAACAGCCTGCATTTTTTCCCAGATAGAATAGCCGTAAGGCTTAATGATCATGCAACCACGAACCGGTGAATATTCGGCCATGTCGGCTTTTATCACCAAATCATTATACCATTGCGAGTAATCTTCCTCTTTACTTATAACCCCTTTGCTCATTATCTTAAAAATAGAATTGTGAAAACGTATGAACGCCAAATTTAGAAATTTAAACTTATTTAAGCGGATGTTTTAGCAAATGCATTTCGAGGTGGGTTGCACAGTTTTTGCTCAGCATTTCCTATCACCTTTAAGATTATAAATGCTTCGTTCCTTAGCAAAAATATTTTCGTTTTAATGAGATATTCTGTCCCGCTCATTGCCGCGGGGGCTACTACTTTTCTCTTGATAGAAAAGTAGCAAAAGATCAAGACAGAAAAAACCTTCAACCCACAGGCCAGCTCCCGGCCCGGTTTTCTGTCGGGCGTTTGCGCGCTTTTTTATTTCTCTATTTGTCATTCTGAGCGCAGCGAAGAATCTTCTTCGATCTGCATAGTTCGCTGTGCACGTTTCAGAAGATTCTCCGCTAAGCTCAGAATAACATGGGGAGGATTTGCGTTAGGGATTGCAACGGATACCGGCCTCGTGGCTAATGCCTGTGCAGTATGAGTGAAAAGCCCGGGCCGAAGGTAACGCTCAATTTTTTTTCATGCTCCGTTGACTCACCCGACTACGCTACGCTGGTCGACCTCTCTTTCGCTGCGCGACAAAGAGGTGAAAAAGAAACTTTATCTTATTTCAAATTCATAAGTACCGGAAGTGATTTTATATTGACCTGAAATATTCAGTAATTTACCATCTTCATAAACTTTCTTACCACCATCCTGTGGGAATGTGATCGTTGCAGTGGAATTTGCAGGGATGGTTACGTTGTATTTTACTGTTTTGCCTTCGCGTTTCCAAGAGGAAACGATTTCACCGTACGGACCAATATGTTTAGCTTCGAAATGATTAAGACCATCCACAAAGTTTGGCGACAGTATTACATTTTTAAAGCCGGGATAGTTTTCATCAATCTTGATACCTGCCAGGCCTTTGTACATCCATGCCCCTATCTCGCCGAACATGATGTGGTTTAATGAGATGTCCCTTGGAGCGTTGATGTTCCAGTTCTCGTACAAAGTGGTGGCACCATTTACGATCCACCAACCCCATGATGGCGCGGTATTCTGCGAAGCTAACCTGTAAGCGGTTTGCGCTTGTCCGTTATCACTTAAAGCGCCTAGAATTGCTTTTGCACCCAGTATTCCCATATCCAGATGGAAATTATTGGCGGCAACCGAATCGGCAAGATTAGCGGCTACTTTGTTTTTTAAATTATCGGGCACTATTCCCCAATATAGCGGAACTGCTTGTTCTGTTTGGTGACCGTCGGCGTAAATACCTGTTTGGGTATTGAGGTATTTAGCGTTTATAGCATCCTTGATTTTTTTAGCCAGGGCGATATAAGTTAAGTAATCATCGTTTTTACCTAATAGTTTAGCCGTTTTTGCCAGGATATTTACATCGGTATAATAATAAACCGATGAAGTTAACTCAACAGGTGTAGTTGATTTTACAGGTGCCCAATCACCAAGTCCCCAAGTGGTGAGGCCGGTTGGGTATAGGTAATTGATATGATCTACATAGCGTTTGATGTTGTTGTAGTTATCGCTCAATATTTTGGTATCGCCATAAAATAAATAAACATTCCATGGGATGATAGCGATGGTGCTCGTCCAGTCGGGGCCGTTGGCCCACTCGTAACCCCAGCCATCGGTAGGGATTATGGCAGGTAATACACCGTTTGGCTGTTGCTCATCACGGTGATCGGCAAGCCATTTTTCGTAGAGAGTGATGCTATCGAAATTGTACATGCCGGTTTCGCTGGCTATCTGGGCATCGCCTGTCCAGCCATTTTTTTCGCGTTGCGGGCAATCGGTTGGGTAACCCTGTAAATTTGATAAATAAGAGGCATTTGTAGCCGCCCATATTTTGTTGATCAGATCGCTTGATGAGTTAATGCTGCCCACCGGGGCAACATCGCTATGCATAAAATAGCCAACCAGGCTTTCTTTGGTTAGGTTGATGGGTTTGTTACTGCTTACCTCGACATACTGAAACCCTTTGTAATTAAAATGCGGCATAAAGGTTTCTTCGCCTTTACCATTTAGTTTATAAATATCTGTACCATAAGGATCACGCCCCCAGGTTAAAGAATCAAGGAAGTAATCGATATTTGATTGATCGGGATAACCATTTTTATAAAGGCGTTCGGCGTGAATAAGTTTTACTACGGTATTTGAATCGCCATTTAGCGTGATCTGGCTTACTCCTGCAATGTTTCTGCCTAAATCAAATACATAGGTTGAATCATTGATCTTGTTCATGCTTTTCGCGGCGATCTTTTCGACATTGCGGATGGGCTGCATGGCTTGTGATACAATATTTGCCGATGGCGCTTGACGATTGGTTATACCGCCCCATTTACTATCATCATAATCAGGCATATCCCAACCTGCTTTTTCTAAACGGGCATCATAATGTTCGCCGGTGTAAATACTGTTGAAGATGATGGGGC
Source organism: Bacteroidota bacterium (assembly GCA_013287375.1). Classification (GTDB taxonomy): domain Bacteria; phylum Bacteroidota; class Bacteroidia; order Sphingobacteriales; family Sphingobacteriaceae; genus Mucilaginibacter. The sequence continues at coordinate 17,787 of JABDDX010000015.1, forward strand.
CTATGGTTGTTTTCCAGCTTTTATCAGAGCTAATAGTTTCCACAGAACCATCGGTATAAGTAACGCGAATATCCATGCAAAACGTTGGCCTTGCGCGCCAGGGGGCACGTTCGTAATCCCAAACACCCTTGGATTGGAAGTTATACCAGCCATTCCCTAAGATTACCCCGATTGCATTTTTCCCATTTTGCAGTTGGTTGGTAATATCATAGCTTACATACAGGTTACGGCGATCAAAACGGGTGTACATGGGATCAAGGCGATGATCGCCTATTTTTTTGCCGTTGATGTATAGTTCATACAATCCGGCTACAGCTATGTAAGCTCTTGCCGATTTGATTTGTTTTTTGGGTTGAAAGGTCTTCCGATAATATGCCGCTGGTTTGATGTGGATGTCATTGTCGTCACTTATCCAGGTGCCTTTCCAGTTTTGGATGCCCATCATGCCGGTTTCAAAGCTGGCTATGGATGAATTTATTGTTTTACCATCTTTATCCCAAAGGCGTACCCTCCAATAGTATTTGGTGAAAGGTTGCAATGCCTTGCCTTGATACGTGAGCAAATTGATTGGTGAATTTATTTTTGCGGTTTGCCAAACATTACCTTTTTCACTTTTTACCTCGAGCGAATCGGTCCCAATAAAAATTTGATACGCTGATTGAATGGCCCCTAATCTGCCATCTTTCAATTGCCAAATAAATCGCGGACTGGTGGCATCGATACCAATTGGGTTTGTGAGATACTCGCATTTTAAGCCTGTAACCTGGGTAGACTGGGCAAAAGTATTAAACGATAATAGTGTTAAAACGGATAGGTAAAACAGAGATAATTTCATAGTATAATTGGTAGTTTGCTAAATCCTTTGACCAAGCTGAGCATCAAAGATTAAACACTGCCACCAAATATGAGAAATAAAAATAAAAAAAGTGCTGACATTGTTTTGTCAGTAGTATAATTTACTCACCCGGCTACGCTGCGCTGGCCGACCTCTCTTTCGCTGCGCGACAAAGAGGTGAAGGATCTTTTTTCCCTCTTTCCCGCTTGCGGAAGAGAGGGCAGGTTGAACGGCTGAACGAAAACCGGGCGAGTCGGGGCGCAAATGCAAATCGACGATTGACTCACCCGGTCTTTGCTTCGCTCGACCACCCTCTCTTCGCCTGCGGCGGAAAGAGGGTTTGAAAAAGGTATTATTATTTAGTATTCCACTTAAAGTTTTTAATACCGATAACAGCAAATACAATAGTGTAACCTAAAGTTACTAGTAGCGCGTTAGTGGTATCCATCGTCCATGAGCCGGGAACCATGCCAGCTGCCATGATGGTTTTAACTGTGCCATATGGCGACCATTGGGTTATTTGTTCAACTTGTTTGCCTAGCATCCCCATACCACCGAACATGCCCACTATTACAAATGTGAAATATACCAATCTTGATGTGGAGTTTACCGTCTCCGGGTTTTTTATCAGACCAACAATAACTTGTCCGAGTGCTAAGTAAACCGCACCGCCTACAATTGCGGTAAGATAGGTAAGTGCATAGCCTGCGGGGGTTAAGGTTATCTTGTCGTAATCGTACCCAACAACAAAAATGGCTGTGGTTACCAAGGCTATCATACTTAGCTGCACAAATATGCGGCTCATCATAATTGTCCAGTTGGGTGCCGGGGCAACACGTAAGCGTTGAAAGATGCCTTTATCCCTATCGCGGGCAATAGAATTGGTGTAGCCCATCAGGCCTATGGCTATTAGTCCGTAAGTTAAGCTATTTGATAGGGCGAATGCAGCACCCATCTTTGCGACCAGATCTTTCCATGATACTAATATCACTATCGGCACAAGAAAAACCATTACTACTGCCCGGCGGTTGCGCCATAGCGTTGTAAAATCAGCCCTTAGTAAAGCTGCGAGTACAGTGGATGTTTTGGGTATTATAGTTTCTTCCATGTTATTTAATTTTTATGCGCGTACTTCTTTACCGGTTAATGCGATGAATACATCTTCGAGCGTTACCCGGCCTTTGCGGGATACAGCTATTACTTCGGGATCGTTTTTATGTTTTTCGATGAGTGCCTGTGGGGTATCTATAGTAATTACTTTACCATGATCAATGATGCCGATACGGTCGCATACGGATTCGGCTTCTTCCATGGAGTGGGTGGTTAATACCACGGCGTGCCCGCGTTCGCGGATGGCCTCTATGCGTTCCCAAAGCTGACGACGGGATTGTGGGTCGAGACCGGTTGTTGGCTCATCCAGTAAAACTAATCTTGGGTTGTGTATGGTTGAAATTACCAGGGATACCCGCTGCTGCTGACCGCCCGAAAGCTGACCGAAACGTTTGCCCGCGGCATCTTCCAGACTGATGTCTTTTAGGATGGCTGTTAGCTTTTCATTAGTTAATTTAACGCCGTATATCCCCGCAAATAGCTGTAATATTTCACTAACTTTTAATTCCGACTGAAAGCTGGTTGATTGTAGTTGTACCCCCATTGCCGCACGGGCATATAATGGTTTTTCTTTGGCATTATGGCCATCAACAATAACGGTACCCGATTGGTATTTTATCAAACCCTCGATAGCGCTGAGTGTACTGGTTTTACCTGCGCCATTCGGGCCGAGCAGCCCAAATATCTCACCTTTACGAACATCAAAGGAGACTTCTTTAACCGCTTTGAATGTACCGTATTGTACACACAGGTCAGTTACCTTTAAAATACTTTCTGATTGATTATTATCCATTTAGAATGCTTTTGTGTTTAGATACCGTGATAACCGTAATATTACACTCCAATAATAATTAAAATTTAAATGATTTAGCGGGCCCATAAATCTTCATTATTTGCCTATTTTGGCAGCCACAAATTTTTTAGATAGAGCATGACGTATTGTTTAGGCATAAAGGTTAAAGAAGGTTTGTTGGCATTGGCCGATACCCGCATTACCTCCGGAACGGATACCACCGTAAAAAAGAAAATATCGATAGAGCAAAAAGATGGCTTTTCTCTTTTCATCATGACCAGTGGGTTAAGATCAACAAGAGATAAGGCAATAGTATACTTTAAGGAATTGCTTGAAACTACCGAATATAACAAGTTATATAAAGCGGTAAACGCTTTTGGTGAGCAAGTTAAACGTGTAGCATCAGAAGACAAAGCATCGCTTGAAAAGGCTGGTTTTAATTTTGATTTGAACACTATAATTGGCGGGCAGCTGAAGGATGATGATGAGCATAAACTGTTCCTGCTATATCCCGAAGGTAATTGGGTTGAATTAGGACAAGGCGCTCCATATGTAATCATTGGTAACTCAGGCCATGGTAAAGCGATATTGAACCGTACACTGAATGAGGATTCGAGTTTGAAACTGGCTTTAAAAACCGGTTTTTTATCTTTTGACTCGACCCGGGTGAGTTCAAACAATGTAGACTTCCCAATTGATATTGTGTTGTACAAAAAGGATAGTTTTCATATTGTAGAGCAACGTTATGAGAAGAAGGACCTGGAAAATATATCGGTACAATGGGCCGAGGAATTAAAAGCTGCGCTGGAACATATATCCGAGGATTGGATGGACGTGGCGTTTAATAAATTGGCTAAAGAAACTACTTAAAAGGAAAATATACGATGAAATTTGATGTGTTCACCGAAATGCAATATACTGCCAACTCGCCGGGCACATTAATTTTAAATATACATGCTTTACGCACCCCACGTCAAACAGTGGTAAAGGAAACACTCAGTATTGAGCCTTATATTAAGGTTGAAGAGTTGATTTTGGGCAATACCGAGAACCGCCTGGCTCGTTTTGAGATATTGGAGCCGGGGAACATTAAACTAACCTACAACGCTACGGTTGATAATAGCTATACCATTACCGATCATTCGAAAAAAGAAGAAATATTGGTTGCACATATGGATAGCAATGTGCTATCCTATTTGTATCCAAGCCGTTACTGCCAATCGGATAAATTATATCGTTTAGCGAATAACCTGTTTGGGCATATTAACCACCAATTTGACCAGGTGATAGCACTTACCGGCTGGATCAATAAAAATGTGCAATACATGAGCGGATTTTCCAACGCGCAAACATCCGCTTATGATACTGTTACCCAACAGGCGGGAGTATGCCGGGATTTCGCGCATTTGGGGATAGCGCTTTGCAGGGCTTTAACTATACCTGCACGCTATTTTACAGGGTATGCATATCATTTAAAGCCTGCTGATTTTCATGCTTGTTTTGAGGCTTATTTAGGCGGTGAATGGGTTTTGTTTGATTCTACTCATCTTGTACCGCTTAACGGACTGGTTAAAATTGCAACTGGGCGTGATGCTGCGGATACGGCTATTGCCAATATATTCGGTGATATTATTTTTACTACCATGCAGGTGACATGTGAGCTGACTAAAAATGAGGATTTTGTGCCGTTCTTTTATGAGGAAGGGGCTTATCAGGGGTTGTCGTATAAATAGCATCTCGCAGAATTTACTCACCCGACTGCGCTTCGCTGGTCTGCCCTCTCTTCGCCTGCGGCGGAAAGAAGGCGGGGAACACCTTTGCCATTCTCCGCGATGCTCAGAATGACAAAGAGTTGAATGTGTAGTGATTCAATATAAAACTTAAGTTTATAAATTTGGTTGATAGTGTGTTGGGGGCTTAATATTTATTTACTTAACCACTAACAAAAAATTGTACTTTTATTGAGCATATCACAACCAAAATATAAATGAAGAAACTGATTTTACTTTTTTGCCTGATTATATCTGCAAGCACTTTTACGTTTGCCGATACCTCTACCGTTAGCATTAAACACTTTAACATAACGGAAAACCCATACGAGCAAAACCAGGTATCATTGGTTGCAACTGATTCGCTTAATAATACACAGGATAACGTTAACGGCGACTTTGTATTTACGATAAACGGTTTTGAAGACACCCTGAAATTTACCAGCGGCGTTGCCTTTTACAAGCACAAGATTGATCGTTCAACTTTTTTATATGCCCGCCATGTGGATGAAAATGGTGGCCCCACCCTATCATCTCTTTACTATGTTTACAAAAGCGAAAGCAAGTTAGTGCCCATACATATTAGCTGGATGTGGTTACTGATAATACCTTTAACGCTCGTTTTACTAGCCTATATGTTCAAAAGGTTTATCATTATCGCGATAGTTATTTTTTGCATATTCGTTTACTTTAACTATCACAATAACCTGAGCATACCAATATTCTTTCAAAGTATTTTTGATGGGTTGAAGCATCTCTTTTAAAACTTTTCAGAGTTTGTTGGTGAGGATACTATGATATTCGGAAGATGAGATTTGCTTCTTTTATAATGAATTCTTCTATAAGAAGAGAGGTGTCATGCTGAGCGTAGTCGAAGCATGAGCGTAAAGGCCTTTGCCCACATGCTTCGACTACGCTCAGCATGACACCCTTTTTAATCTTCCGGACAATTATGTTGTAGACACCAACAGTGCGGCTATTTTCTAAAACTTTTCAGAAACTAATCTCTAACCTTCAATCTCTAATCTCTGATTAGAAAGGCATACCTATACCAAAATTCAGCTGTAAAAAGCTGTAGGTATTGGGAAAATTGGTGACTTCGTAGTTATTTTTAAAGCTGCCACTGTGAAACAGTTCATTAAAATGCTTAATTAGCACCCACTGGTCTGAACCGTTAAATTCCGGGTCTTTGAATTTAAGAGCGGCATCGAGCCTGAAAACAAAAAAGCCAAGATCAAATCGTAACCCTGTACCAAAATCTATCGCGGTGGATTGTAACAGCGTATTAAATTTAAATTGCCCGTTTGGATTTTCAACAGTTGTGCTTAACGGATTGCCGGGATCTTCAGCAATGTTATGAAGCGTCCATACGTTTCCGGCATCCATAAATAACGCACCTCTCAATATACAACCGAAAAAATCATCAGATAACTTATACCGGTATTCTAAATTAGAAACGATTTTTATTTCGCCAAATTGATCTAAATATTGCAGCTTTTCCCTTGTACTGTCGGCGCCGGCACCTACGCCATAGCTTGCCCTATTAAATTGACCAGGGCCAAGGGTACGCGGCAGCCAGGCCCGCATATCGTTTGATCCGCCTGCGTAAAAGTTTTTCTCGAATATCAGTTGGTTGCTGTTGCCATAAGGCAAGCCAAGCCCGGCATCAACCCTAAAGATCAATTGCCTTTCGCCACCTAAACTTTTGTAAAACCGCAAGTCAACTTCGGCTTTGCTATATTGGGCAAAAGTATAGCCAAATAAGGTGCGTTCGCCTAATGTATCTTTAGGTGTATTTAATAACTTACTTACAAGCGCCAGTGTGTTACCGCCAACATCAATATTACCCCTGAAGTAAATAAAATCCCGGTAGGTATTAAGTTTATTAGCGTTTAATACATAGCTGTATTGGCTGCCCGTAGTAAAAATGGTACGACCAATAAGAAAGACATACGATTCCCTGTTTTGCTTTAATAGTAAAGAATCAGCTTTAGGATCAATAGTACCTTTTGAAAATTCAACATCAATTGGTGTTATAATATGTTCTTTGTCCGGTGTTTCAAAAAAATCGTAAGTAATAGAGTTTATAAAACTCTGGCGTTTAACCAATTGACTTTGGTAGAACAATGAATAATTAGTTGAAAAGGTAGTATGCGGCACACCATATTTGCCTGGTTTGGCAAAATTAAAGGGTGATATAATACCGGGGAAGATAAGACTTACACCTGAGCTAAAATCCTGATTTTCGATTGCACCGTTAGCCGCAGCATTGGCGCCGGTATTAAATAATATACTTTCGTTAAGCTTTATCTGTAATATGGCCGCGCTTTTAAAAATATTTCTGCTGGTGAAAGTATTGCCAATATTGTAGCCGTATTGCCCGGCATTGAATAAGAACTCACCTTCCACACGGTCCGACATCTTTTTCAGTGGCACAATATCTATTTTGGTATCCATCCTATTACTGCTATCTGCCAGTTTGAAATAAGTTGGATTGGGCACATTCTTAAAAACGTTTAACTCCGATAGCCGTGTAGTAGTTAGCGTTTGATTATCGATGTTATATAACTGGCCTTTTTTCTGAAAAATATAGTCGGTAACAACATGCGGTTTAAACCTATGAGAAAAATCAACAAACCTGAATTGGGAATCAACCTGTATGGTATCGGCCTTGCCTATGGTTTTACCATTAGTTGCCGCGATAGTTATCAATGTGTTATTGATCTTATAAATAGGATGTGCCGCTTTACCCGCCGGGTTATCTATAATCATAGTTAGATCTACCACACCTTTATTGTAGGTAGAGTCATAATTAAAGCTCATATACTGGCGGTAAAAATCATAATAGCCATTACGTTTCATCACGAGATAAAACGCGTCCCTGTCGGCAGATAAGCTATCAGTATCAAAACGCTTACCCGGAGCTACATTGCCAAATATTTCGGGTGACCTTTTAACCAGGTCGGCCACTTTAGGGTCGGCAACACTATCCTTAAAATTTCTGATCCGGAACATCGGCCCTTCAACAGCAGTGAAAATTAACTCGGCCTTTTTCTTTTTTATGTGGATGGAATCAGTAACCCTGGCTTTAAGGTAACCTTTATTCTGGATATACTTTTCTATCTGCACCCGCGAAAACTCAACTAATGCGCTATCTAATATAGCAGGTGGTTCACCTATATCCTTTTTACCATTTTTGCTGAAGAGATAATAGATCTGGAGGTTAATAACATTGTTTGGCTGCTGTTGCTTATCTACATAATTAACCGCGTTGAGGGCAAACTCCTTATCCATGCCTTTAATGGTGATTTTGCGCACCAATGCCTGGTTAGGCTTTAATCTGCGGGTAAGGTTGCAGTTTGAAAGCGTAAAAACCAGGAATATGCTTAATATTGTAAGGCGAAAATTATACCTGGTGAAAAATGCTTTCAAAATCGACTATCAGTTTATTAAAATCTTTACAACAAAAAAAGTTTCGCATTGAGCACGGCCTGTTTTTGGTCGAAGGTAACAAATCTGTTACCGAATTTGCAAATTCTTCATATCAAATTGAAGCTATTTACCATACAGCTGCAATTGACCCAAAATTGCTGAAATTATCGGGAAAAATAAACTTTACTGAGATTTCATTAAACGATTTAGAGAAAATAAGTTCATTAAAGTCGCCGCAGGAGGTAATTGCATTGGTAAAGATACCGGCATTCCCAATTTTAAATACCACAGCCTTGAAGGGAAAATTCGCTATCGCCCTTGATGGAATACAGGACCCAGGCAATATGGGCACAATTATACGCACGGCAGACTGGTTTGGTATACAACATATTATCTGTTCCGCCGATACCGTTGATGTTTATAACCCAAAAGTGGTGCAGGCCACCATGGGTTCGCTGGCGCATGTTAATATTTATTATGTTGAACTGGCTGAATTTTTAGGAAGTATAAACATGCCACTGTTTGGGGCGTTATTGGACGGATCAAACATCTACAAAACGGATTTCGGTACTGAAGGACTGATAATTATGGGTAACGAGGGCAATGGCTTGCGGCCTGAAATTATTAAACTGGTGCAAAAAGCGGTTACTATTCCACGTGGCGGCAATGCGGAATCATTAAATGTGGGGATAGCTACGGCTATATTTTGTTCAGAAATAAAAAGGAATTCCTATAAATAAAACTTGGCAGCCAAATAATTATTACTATTTTTGCAGCCTTGAAAAAAAGGTCGGGTGGCCGAGTGGCTAGGCAGAGGTCTGCAAAACCTTTTACAGCGGTTCGAATCCGCTCCCGACCTCAAGGTAAAAAACATTAAAAATACAAGATCATGGGCGTTACACGTTTAAAAAGAAAAGATAGAAAAAACAAAACTACTTCACGTTTAGAAGTTCAGTTTTTAAAGAATGCTACAAACCTTGAGCCGGGAAGCCGCTCTGCAGAGCCAAAACATAGCCAAATTGCTAAAAACAATGCTGCTTTGTTAATAGCTGCTGGTAAATAATTCAGCATTTTATATAAGGAATTAAATCCTGCTGGTAATAACCGGCAGGATTTTTTGCGTTTTGTATTTTGGTAATTCTTCCTTATTGTCATTCTGAGCGGAGCGAAGAATCTTCTAAACCATGCATAGTTCGCTTTACAAATCGAAGAAGATTCTTCGTTCCTCAGAATGACAAGGTGGAGAGAATGACAAAGGGGTTGTAGAATAGAATTTATAAAGATTTCAATATCGCCTTATTGATCCTGCTAATCAATCCAGGGCCTTCATAAATAAAACCGGTGTAAAGTTGCACCAATGATGCGCCGGCCGCTAATTTTTCTAAAGCATCTTCGGGTGAGTGTATGCCCCCTACCCCTATTATCGGGAATGAGCCTTTTGATTTTTGGCTTAGATATTTGATTACTTCTGTTGAGCGTTTGGTTACTGGCTTGCCGCTTAGTCCACCTGTTTCTGTTTTCAATTTATCGGGGGAAACCAAATTCTCGCGACTAATAGTTGTATTTGTTGCAATCACACCTGCTATACCGCTCTGTTGTACGATCTCTACAATATCATCCAGTTGAGTATCCGTTAAATCGGGGGCTATTTTTAGTAAGATTGGTCTGCTGATGCCTTTTTTTGAGTTACGCTGTTGTAGGGTGCTTAGCAAATTCATTAGCGGCTCTTTTTCCTGTAATTCGCGTAAGCCGGGAGTATTTGGGGAGCTTACATTCACCACAAAATAATCTACCAGATCAAACAACCTGTCGAAACATTTGATGTAATCGTTTACCGCTTCATCATTAGGGGTAATCTTATTTTTGCCGATGTTTCCACCGATGATAATACCTTTTTGTGATGCCGGGGTATTTTTCCGATAGGCTGCGATATGCTCGGCAATTACATCCATCCCCATGTTGTTAAAACCCATACGATTAATTAAACCACCATCGGCAGGCAGCCTGAACATACGTGGCTTAGGGTTGCCATCTTGAGGTAATGGCGTAACTGTACCCACCTCAATAAAACCGAAGCCGAGATTTGCCATTTCGCTGATCACATCGGCGTTTTTATCAAAACCTGCGGCTAAACCAACTGGGTTTTTAAATTTCAAGCCAAAAACTTCCTTTTCTAAACGCGGATCATTCAGCGCCCATATAGCCCTGCTCAGGGCAGCGCCGCCTGGAAAATGGTTAAAGCGTTTTAGGTTGCGGGTTACAAAGTAATGTACCTTCTCCGGGTCGAACTTAAATAGTATGGGTTTAAGCAAAAAATACATGCCGCGAAGTTAGCGCTTTTTCCGGAGGTTCATAGTTCATGGATGATGGTTCATAGCCCTATGAGTGATACTTTTTTGTCTTTTTATTTTTGATATTTTGTAATTACGCATCACCAATGGAAAGAATAATTATATTAGCGATACCAATTCGTAGCGCATCTGCGTTCGCGAAATAAACTATAATATCTGTCATGATACTAAAAAATAACCGCCGCAACTTTGTTAAAAATGCCGCCATTGGCACCATAGCCGTATTGGCTATACCTGATATTATTTCATCGGCCTATGCTAAAGAGAACAGCAAAAAGGCAATCATTAATGAGAACGATATTATACTTTTCCAGGGAGATTCCATCACTGAATGGGGACGGGACAAAAACAAGACCATCGCGAATGATTTCGGTTCGCTGGGTTCAGGTTATGTACTTTTAACTGCTACTGAAGTTTTAAGGGAATATGCAACCAAGAATTTGAAGATATACAATAAAGGCATAAGCGGCAATAAAGTATTTCAATTAATAGATAGGTGGGATACGGACACCCTCGCCATAAAACCAAATGTGCTAAGCATTATGGTGGGTGTGAATGATTACTGGCACACCATTACATCGGGTTATAAAGGAACCCTGGATACCTACAGAACAGATTATAAAAAACTATTAGAGCGTACCCAACAGGCATTACCCGGTGTAAAATTAATTATCGGCGAGGCTTTTGCCATGAAAAATGTAAAGGCAGTTGATGATTCATGGTACCCTGCTTTTGATGGTTACCGCCAGGTAGCCCGTGAGATGGCGGATGAATTTGGCGCAGCCTTTATCCCCTACCAAAGTGTTATGGACGAGGCTTTAAAATTAGCCCCGGCAACTTATTGGTCTCTTGATGGGGTGCATCCTAGTCCCGCTGGTGCGAGCTTGATGTCGCAGGCTTGGTTGAAAGCTGTGAAGGGATAATCTATTCTTTTAATTTTTTGTCATTCTGAACGGAGTGAAGAATCTTCTTCGATTTGCATAGTGGACTTTGCACAGCTAGAAGATTCTTCACTCCACTCAGAATGACAGATTTTCGTTTTAATAATATATTCTCGTCGCTCATTGCCGCTGGGCTAGTTCTTTTGTCTTGACACAAAAGAACCAAAAAGTCAAGACGAAAAAAACCTTCTTCCCGCTAGGCTAGCTCCCGGCCCGGTTTTCCGTCGGGCCTTTGCGCACTTTTTAATCATTATGTGGTTTTATCTATACTACATCAACCGTCATTCCTAACTCATCATCGCAACCGTATTATGACTTTCCCATAACTACGTTTACATTTGCAGTGCAAAAATATTTCCCATGACAAAAAAATTGCTCAAAACACTTTTCACAACGTTTATTATATCAACCATACTGAATATTGCTATTACCTGTATTTATTATTCCATCACTCAAAAAAATAGTGGTTACGACTATAAAACTATGCTGCAGATGATTGCTGATGGTGTGTTTTTATTAAACATTATATTATTGCTGATGGTGCTGCCGGTGTTGTTTTTTTCGCTGCCGCACATCCGCAGCAGTCTACCAATGCGAATACTCTTATATTTTGCCGGGCCTGTTGTTTTCCTGATCACCGCTTCGCTGATGCATTTGGGACCGATCAACAAGTTGTTTTATTTAGAAACAGGGCTGATATTTATGTTGGTTCACTCCATTCTTTACTTCACATCGATCAAAAAAATTGTATAAGCCGCTTTGCATTACATTGATTTAGGCTTTTTGAAAGATTTAGGGTAAACTTGCATTATAAATGAAAACATTTTACGGAGACTTAAAACTCGGCATTTTAGGCGGCGGTCAATTAGGTCGTATGCTGATACAACAGGCTATAAATTACAATGTTACCGTAAAGGTGCTTGATCCGGATCGCGAAGCGCCATGCAAAAAATTGTGCGATGAATTTGTAGTCGGTTCCTTGGGCGATTATGAAACCGTTTACAAGTTTGGCAAAAAGGTTGATATACTTACCATCGAGATTGAGAAGGTAAACGTTGAAGCCATGGAGCAACTGGAGAAAGAAGGTGTGCTGGTTTATCCGCAATCGCGCATCATCAGGTTGATACAGGACAAAGGCCTGCAAAAGCAGTTTTTCAAGGAAAATGGTATCCCTACAGCTGATTTCAAGATCATCTCGTCACCCGAAGAATTAAAAGAAAGCAATTTTTCATTCCCCTACATCCAAAAATTGCGCAGGGATGGTTATGATGGCCGGGGCGTTTACAAGGTTGTAAATGAATCGTACCTCGACAAAGCCTTTACTGAACCAAGCCTGATTGAACGCCTGATTGATTTTGAAAAAGAGATTGCTGTAATAGTTGCCCGTAACGAAAATGGTGAAGTAAAAACCTTCCCGATGGTGGAGATGGAATTTAATCCCGAGGTTAATTTGGTGGAGTTTCTTATCCAACCTTCTACTCTTCCGTTTGAGGTTCATCAGGAGGCTGAAAACATTGCTAAAAAGATCGCTGAAACACTTAAAATAGTAGGCATACTGGCGGTTGAGATGTTTTTAGACAAGCATGGCAAAATATTGGTAAATGAGCTGGCTCCGCGTCCGCATAATAGCGGGCACCAGAGTATTGAGGGTAATGTGGTATCACAATTTGAGCAACACTTACGCGCGATATTTAACCAGCCTTTAGGCGATACCGCCTGCCTGAACAATGCCATCATGGTAAACGTTTTAGGCGAAGCCGGACATGAAGGCCCCGCCATTTATAAAGGCATCGAGAAAATATTAAAATGTGCAGGTGTGTATGTACATTTATATGGCAAGGCGCTAACCAAACCTTTCCGCAAAATGGGGCATGTGACTATTGTGGATAGCGATAGGGAAAAGGCTATTGAGAAAGCGAAATTTGTGCAGGAGACTTTAAAAGTGGTAAGCTAATAAGCCCCACCCAACCCTCCCCGGTAGGGAGGGCTTAAAAACTTTTTAATTAAAGTCTCCCCTACCGGGGGAGATTTAGAGGGGGCTGATGATGAACCAACCAAAAATAGGAATAATAATGGGCAGTAAGTCCGACTTGCATATTATGCAGGATGCTGCTGATGTTTTAAAGGAGCTGGGTGTTGATTACGAAATTACCGTAGTATCAGCTCACCGTACCCCTGATCGCATGTTCAGCTATGCCCGTGCTGCTGCTGACCGTGGCCTGAAAGTTATTATTGCCGGTGCTGGTGGTGCCGCGCATTTGCCGGGTATGGTGGCTTCGTTAACGCATTTGCCGGTAATTGGTGTTCCTGTTAAGTCGAGCAATTCCATTGATGGCTGGGATTCGATATTATCTATCCTGCAAATGCCAAATGGTATTCCGGTTGCTACCGTAGCACTTAATGCCGCGAAAAATGCAGGTATTTTAGCTGCGCAGATACTTTCAACAGGTGATGAAACACTGGTTGCGAATTTGATCGCTTACAAAGAAGAATTGAAGCGGAAAGTTGAAGAGTCGGCGGCTGAGTTAGAAGATTAGGGGCTGGAGATTAGAGATTAACGACTAGAGATTAGTTAAAATTCAATATTCACTCAACAGTTAGTAATTAGAGATCAATGACTAGAGATCAGTTAAAAATTCAATAATCACTCAATCACTCATTAATTAAGCGCTGGGTTTTCGGGAAAGTTGGCAATGTGCGCGTATCGCGTGCCGAGGCTGATCACTACATCGCGCCATAGGGTATTTTCATCATGGGTAAAAATGGTGTCCAGGCTGAATTTATCTGATACGATCCAAACGTTTTCGCGCAGCTCGGTATCTAACTGGCCAATCGTCCAGCCGGAATACCCGGTGAAAAATTTGATCTCGCTTTCTTGCAGTTGATATTGCGATATCAGGTCTTTCACCACTTCAAAATCACCGCCCCAAAATACCCCATCCCAAATTTCTATACCGTTAGGGATCAGGTCCGGGCGGCTATGGATAAAGTGCAGGGTATTCTTTCCTACAGGGCCGCCAACGTAAACCGGCATTTCCGAATAAGAGGTATCCGGTAAAATATCACCCAATAAATATTCGCTCTGGTGGTTCAATACAAAGCCTACCGCTCCTGATTCGGAGTATTCTGTGAGGATAATAACAGAGCGCTTAAAATTAGGGTCCATCATAAATGGCTCTGATATTAATAAATGCCCAACCGCGGCTGATATTGAACTAAGCATATTTGTATAATTATAATGTGACAACAATCATCGTAAAAATAAGTTCATTTACCAAAAAATGAAACATATAACATATATACGGTTCATTTAATTAGTAAGTTTGCATTAATGGACCAAAACGAGTTACAAAACATGAGGCTGGACTACAGTGCCGCCTCATTATCAGAAGATACAACCAAAGGCGACCCGATTAAACAATTTGAAAAATGGTTTAACGAAGCCGTGGAAGCACAGGAACATGAGCCCAACGCTATGACGCTGGCAACAGCGACTTATGATGGCCGCCCATCAGCCAGGATAGTATTATTAAAAGGATTTGATCCATCGGGATTTGTGTTTTATACCAACTATTTAAGCCGTAAGGGAAAAGAGATCACCAAAAACCCATTGGGCGCATTGACTTTCTTCTGGGGATCGTTGGAAAGACAAGTCCGTATTGAAGGCACTATTGAGAAGTTAAGCAAAGAAGATTCTGAGAAATATTTTAAACTTCGCCCGCGTAATAGCCAGTTAGGAGCTGTTGCTTCACCGCAAAGTCAGGAGATACCAAGTCGTGATGTTGTGGAAAAGAAATGGGAAGAACTGGTTGAAGAATACGGCGAGGATAAAGAGATCCCAAAACCATCTTTTTGGGGTGGATATGTGTTAAAACCACGTTATGTTGAGTTTTGGCAAGGCCGCAGCAGCCGCCTGCACGATCGCATCGTTTACAAAAAGATCGATAACAAAAACTGGAAAAAAGTTCGTTTGGCACCATGAGTTTTGAGGGTATTAAAGCATTATTGGCCGCTAAGTTTGGCGCTGACGTAATAGTCGGCGAAGAAACCGGCGGCTTACAATCTGCATTGCTTATTGATGCGGACCGTATTACTGATGTTTGCCTTGAGCTACGCAATAACCCCGATACTTATTTTGATTTTTTAAGCTCATTATCGGGTGTTGATTATGGCGTAGAGGTCGGCAAATTTGGTGTGGTTTATCATTTGGCATCCATCCCCTACAAAACACAATTGACTTTAAAGATCAGCAAAGAAAACAGCCGGGATTTAGCTGATTTACCTTCGTTTCCTAGCATTTATTCAGTTTATCGTTCGGCAGATTGGCATGAGCGTGAGGCTTATGATATGCTGGGGATATTTTTTGAGGGTCATCCCGATTTAAGGCGCATCTTAATGCCGGATGATTGGGAAGGGTTTCCGTTGAGGAAAGACTATAAAAATGCGGAGTATTATAAGGGGATAAAGATAGATTGATTAAAACCATTGTCATTCTGAGCGGAGCGAAGAATCTATCCGTTATATATGGCGCAGATGCCTATCGATAGATTCTTCGCTCCACTCAGAATGACAAAAAGAAAAGAAGAAAAGAAAATAAACATTGAACGAAGCATTACAACGATATACTAAAAAAATAGCCAACGCTGCTGTTGAGGATATGGTGCTGAATATGGGGCCGCAGCATCCGTCGACGCATGGGGTTTTGCGGTTGGAGTTGATTACTGATGGCGAGATTGTTAAAGAGGTTATCCCCCACCTTGGTTATTTGCACCGGTGTTTTGAAAAGCATGCTGAATCGCTGACCTATCAGCAGACTATCCCGTTCACCGACCGGATGGATTACCTGGCATCCATGAATAACAGCCACGCCTTTGTAATGGGTGTGGAACGTATGATGGGGATTGATAAAGACATTCCAAAACGTATTGAATATATCCGTGTACTGGTTTGCGAATTGAACCGCATTGCATCGCACCTGATAGCTATTGGCACTTATGGCATTGATATTGGCGCTTTTACACCTTTCTTGTGGTGTTTTAGAGACCGTGAGCATATTATGGGCATGTTAGAGTGGGCATCGGGCTCGCGCATGTTGTACAACTATATTTGGGTTGGCGGTTTGTTTTACGACCTACCGGTTGGCTTTGAAGAACGCTGCCGCGAGTTTGTGGACTACTTTAAGCCCAAAATGGTTGAGTTGAACGAACTTTTAACCGATAACCAGGTATTTATTAGTCGCACCGCCAATGTGGGCGTGTTGCCGCTGGATGTGGCTATAAACTATGGCTGTTCGGGCCCTATGCTGCGTGGATCAGGATTGAAATGGGACTTGCGCCGGATTGATGGTTATTCTGTTTATCCTGAACTGGAATTTGATATACCGGTAGGTACAGGCCTGATGGGATCTGTTGGCGATTGCTGGGACAGATACAAGGTGCGGATTGATGAGATAGAACAATCGTTAAAAATGGTTGAGCAATGCCTTGATCGTTTACAAAAAGAATTAAAACGTACACCGGAGTTTGATCCGCGTGCTAAAATGCCGCGTAAGATAATACCCAAAGCACAGGATTATTATGTGCGTTGCGAAGGCGCTAAAGGCGAATTAGGTTTTTATTTTATGTGTGATGGAAAATCAGAGATTCCTACCCGTGTAAAATCGCGAGGACCGAGTTTTAGTAATTTATCGGTATTACCCGAAATATCTAAAGGCGTTATGATTGCCGATCTGATAGCTATTGTAGGCTCCATCGATTTTGTGCTCGGCGAAGTAGACAGATAAAGATAATTACCCCAACAAAAAAAGGCCTCCAATTGGAAGCCTTTCTCATTTATATATATTGTTAATTTAAAGGGCTTATTGATAAACCTTAACGATGAACACATAGTTGTTCAGCTTTTTAACTTGCTGAACTCTTGTTAATCCCGCCAAAGTATTTTTAGTATTCAGGTTGATCTTTCTGGTTAATGAATCGGATGGAATATTGTGGATCGCACTCAACAAATAGCTTGATTTTACAGCGAAATGAACGCCTTCCAGCTGAGTTTGTTTGCCCTGTATAATACCTACAACGTTTCCTCTGCTATCCATTAGCGGGCTGCCACTGTTACCAGGATTAATCGCGATAGAGATCTGATAATCCAAACTGTCGCCATTTAAACCAACAGCCGATGTTACCCTGCCTTCATCAAAATGGGGTGCATCCTGCGGATAACCATAGGTGTAAACGCTTTCAGCCAAATCGCTTTCAGCTTTTTTAATGGTATAAGGGATAGTACCTAAATTCCTGAACGAAGTATCAACAATCTTTAAGATAGCAATATCATTTTGAGGCTCGGTATATAAAACTTTCGCTTTAAATGATTTTCCGGCAGCATTTTGTACATAAACAGAATCAGCGCCATTAATTACATGATAATTAGTAGCTATTAATCCGTTTGAGGTAATGGCAAAACCGGTACCTCTAAACCTTTCGGTATTCACAGACCTTTCGGCCCTGCCGTTTTGTGTAAGCTTTTGGTTTATTTTATCTGTTTTATTCTTAAGGTTACCCACCTCTTGACGTAACTGGATGTATTGCGAATCCTGGCTGGTCATTTTGCCGGTTAAGAACATTACACTCAAAATAGCAAATATGGCAATCGAGGCCGCTACCGATATTTTCGAATGGTGATTTCGCCACAACTGTACCACCCATGATGGATGAACCATCAGCTCATCAGCCAGGGTATGCACATCAATTTCATCATGAATAGCATTCAAGCGGTTTTCTAATGCCAGGCGATCGCTGTATTGCTTTAACAATTTGGTAAAATCCTGATGCTCGTTAACCTTTGTATCAATAGCGGTACTTTCCTTACGAAGCAATTCAAACTGTATTAGCTCTTCCGGGCTCATTTCGCCGTTCAGGTAACGTTCAATTTCTTCCTGTAGTTTATACTCGTTCATTTCTTACCTCTTTATTTCTGCTGAAAAAACAACTTTTTCAGCCTTTGCAAACATTTATATTTCTGCGTTTTCGCATTATCAGCATTAGTATAACCAAACCTTTCGCATATATCCTGCATGCTGAGGTTGTGGATATAAAAATCCTCCATAATGGTTTTACAGGGTTCGCCTAATAATTGGAGTGCACTCTCCATTTTACTAAACTGTATATCCATGTCGTTCTGTTTTTCAACTTCGTCCTCAACATGCATATGTTCCTGAAAATCTCTTATATCACCTCCAAACCTGCTCATGTGGCTCAGCCTTTTAAGCCAAAGCCGCCTGCAGATTGAATAAATAAAGGTTTTAAGCTTACTGCTCAGCTCAAAATCCCCGGCTTTAATTTTGTTATACAATATAATAACGGCCTCCTGGTAAATATCCTTGGCATCATCAGCGGTGCCGTTATTATTTATAATCAGTTGTAGCACCATCGGGAAGTAAGCCACATACATGCGCTTTAAAACACTTTCCGAGTTATTAAGTATACCTAATATAACTTCACTATCCGTTGGTATTGAATCTTTTAATTCTTTATTCACCTGATATTACTACTTAATACAATTTAATTGAAATGGTAACCCTGTTTTTCCAAAAAAAACTAATTTATTAAAATAAGGTTACCTTTTTGAAAAACGGGCATTAAATGCAAAGTAACACTTAAAAACAAACATCATGAAAAACATTCTTAAAACAACATTAGTAGCTGTAGCAGTATTAACATTTGCTGCTTGTGGTTCAAAAAAAGCAACTTCAGGTGTTGACTCAACTACTGTAAAAGTTGATTCAACTTCAAAAACAACTGTTGACAGCACTAAAAAAGACACTGTAAAAGTTGATACCACTAAAAAGGACACAACTAAAAAAATGTAATTATTTAATCGGGCGGAGTAATGCAAATCATTCTGCCCGATTGCTCATTTAGCTGTATTTCAGATATTTATTTAGGCCGATGGGTTACTTTTTACAAATTATTGTATTAAACATTATAAATCTATAAAAACATAACCATGAAAAACTCATTTAAAATCGCGGCATTAGTGCTAGTAGTTTCAATTTCAGTAGCTGCTTGTAACGGAGGCAAAAAAAGCGGTTCAGGCGACAGTACTCAGGTAGACTCAACAAAAATTGTTAAGGATACCCTTAAAAACGATACTACCATTAAAAATGATAGTACGCATAAAGACACTACCATTAAAACTGTTACTAAAACAACAGAAACTAAAAAGAAATAATAACACCCTGATTATTAGTTTTTTTATAATTTAAAAAGGTAATCCGTGATTTTTTTTCAAAAACATGGGTTACCTTTTGTCATTTTAGGTATTAATCAGCAAAACTATTAATCACTTAAAAAAATTAACATGAAAAATTCAATCAAAGTTAGCGTATTAGCTTTAGCTATCGCTTGTTCTTTCGCAGCTTGCAAAAGCAAATCTTCTTCAGCTTCAGCTGATTCTACTAAAATGGCTGATTCAGCTAAAGCAGCAGATTCAACTAAAATGGCTGATTCATCTAAAATGAAAGCTGACACTGGTAAAATGAAAGCTGATTCAGCTAAAATGACTAAAGACACAACTGCTAAGAAATAATTTTTTCTTTAGTACACAAAAAAGCCCTGCGAGCAGGGCTTTTTTGGTTTTAGTACTTTTTTGAAAATATAATTGTAACGGCAATATTTTATGATTTGCCCCTGAACAGCGAGATTATCCAGATAATAATCGCGATAACAATAACCACCGCAAGAATACCCACTATAGCCCCTGCCTTAAAAATACCGCCAATAATGGCGCAACTGCTCATGCTCATTATAACCATAGCAATCAATAACAAGTTTAATTTTCTCATGATAAAAAGTTTATGTGATTGAATTTCATAAATTAATACAATAACTATACCCGTTTATAAAACAGATAAGTATTTTTACCGCCTACTTATCTGTCATGAGCACTACCCTACTATCTATACAGCACGCCAGTGTACGTTATTTAAACAATCATATATTTAAAAGCCTGTCATTCCATATAAATAAGGGCGAAAACTGGGCTCTGATCGGCAAAAGCGGTTCGGGTAAAAGCGCATTGCTGCAAACTATTACCGGCAGGTTTAACGTTACCGGAGGTGAAGTAAATTATACTTTTTTTGAAGAGTTTTTAGCACACCACCCCGATCATGATCCTACTTTAACGCATCATAAACTGATTGCGTTGGTGGAATCGAAACATCATTTTAGGAATCTATCCAACACTACCGAGTTTTATTACCAGCAGCGTTATAATTCGTCGGACTCAGAAGATGCGCAAACTGTTGAAGAATATCTGAATGATATAAAACATGTTGATGGCGGCAACCATTATTGGACCTTTGATAAAGTGATTGAAACGTTAAGGTTAGAGCCGCTTCGAAGCAAACAGCTCATTAAACTATCCAACGGCGAAACCAAGCGGTTATTGATCGCGGCAGCGCTGATCAAAAACCCGGTTTTGTTATTACTGGATACCCCATTAACCGGCCTTGATGTACAGACACGTGCTTTGTTTAATGTAATATTAAGTGAGATTACCGCCTCGGGTATCTCGGTTATTATTGCTACTTCGCCGCGCGAAATACCTGATGCGATAACCCACATTGCCGTTTTGGAGGATGGGGAGATTATTCAGACCATAGAAAAAGCTGATTTTAATCCTAATCTGTTTAAAGACGAGGCAAAAACCAATGTAGATGCAGAGAAATTAAGGAGTTTGCTCAACAACACCGAAAAGCCGGCATATACATACATGATAAAGATGAATGATGTGTATATAAAATATGGCGAGAAAGTCATTCTGGATAAGGTAAACTGGCAGGTGCTGCCTGGTGAGCGCTGGGCATTGCTTGGGCCGAATGGTGCCGGAAAATCGACCTTGCTAAGTTTAGTTAATGGCGATAATCCGCAGGCTTATGCCAATGATATTATTTTGTTTGATGTGAAGCGTGGCAGCGGCGAAAGCATCTGGGATATTAAAAAGAAGATTGGTTTTGTATCGCCCGAGCTTCATCAATATTTCCCAACGGATAACAGTTGCCTACAGGTGATTGAATCGGGGTATTATGATACTTTAGGATTATTCAGGCCGAGTCAGAAAACCAAAGCTGATACCGCTTTAGCATGGATGCAGGCATTGGAAATTGATAAATATGCGCGTACGCTGTTGAAAAACATTCCTGCCAGTGCGCAGCGTTTATGTTTGTTGGCGAGGGCATTGATTAAGAACCCCGACCTGCTGATATTTGATGAGCCTTGCCAGGGCATGGATGAGCATCAGCAACTAAACTTTAAGCAGATAGTGAACACCATTTGCGATATGAGCGATGTGACGCTGATTTATGTAACCCATTATCAGCATGAAATACCGGATAGTGTGACCAAGGTTTTAAGATTGGATAAGGGAATGGTGGTACTATAGTTAAATCAAAATATTATGGAAAATAACCTGGCTGTTTTTTTTGAGCGCGATCTTTTAAAATTAAGAGATGAAGTGCAGAATTTTAAAGACGAAGATAATTTATGGCGCAAACTGGAGGGTATAAGCAATTCTGCCGGAAACCTGGCATTGCATTTAATAGGTAATATTAATTTCCATATAGGCGCTACGCTGGCCCACAACGGCTACCTACGCAACCGCGAGGAGGAATTTTCGGCAACACATATACCCCGCGAAGAAATAATTACAGCTATTACCGCGCTAATTGAGCTGGTAAAAAACACATTATCAAACCTTACCCCACAACAACTGGATACAGTACATCCTATTGATTTTCTCGGCCCTAAAAGCACTGCCTATTACTTGCTGCAATTTTATGGCCATCTTAACTACCACTTGGGGCAGATAAATTATTTACGCCGAATATTGGAGGGTTGAGTGTAAGGTCATTGCATTCGGAAGCAAATAAAAAGCTGGAATTCGCATTGTATTAGGTTTTTCCTATCGTCGGGAGCGTGTTTCATAAACTGACGTTTGATAAACGATATCGAATAGATTAATTGTTATTTTTGCCACAGGTAAAACATTAAAAATGTCTATAACTACTGAAGACGAAAGAATTGGAATGCAGCAGGCAAGTGACGCTGTTGCCATTACGCTTAAAAAGATGCGTGAGTTTGCCAAACCAGGCATTTCAACAAAGGAACTTGACGAGTACGGCGGCGAATTGCTGGCACAGATCGGCGCACATTCCGCACCTAAGTTAACCTACGATTTCCCGGGGTATACCTGTATTAGTATTAATGAGGAAACGGCGCACGGCATACCATCAGTGGATAAAATCCTAAAAGAAGGTGATTTAGTAAATATTGATGTATCGGCAGAATTAAATGGCTACTGGGCTGATAATGGAGGCTCGTTTGTATTGGGTGAAGATATCCACGGCTATGGGAGACTGGTGGAAGCATCGAAAGAGATATTGAGGAAGGCGATCAGCAACATTAAGGGTGGTGTCAGAATATCAGAGATAGGCAGGTTGATAGAAACTGAAGCCAAGAAAGCCGGATATACTGTAATAAAAAACCTAACTGGGCATGGTGTTGGCCGCAGTCTGCACGAAGAACCCCACGAGATAGCTAACTACTGCGACAAGTATAACACTGCGCGTTTCAAAAAGAACTCGGTGGTAGCGATAGAGACATTCATTTCAACACGTTCAACAATTGCTGAAACACAACCCGATGGCTGGACACTGCATGGCAATAAAGGTGGCTTTGTTGCGCAGCACGAGCACACCATTATGGTTACAGGTGGTGAGCCGATAATATTTACAGCGCAAAACGGCATTTGGGATTAATATTACCCAATGGCAATGCTTTCTTTCTAATACAAACCTTCGCTGCCGCAAGCGTCTAGGTGAGCAATATACAGTAGCAAAATTTATATTGACAATGATTGCAGAACGGTTACTCAGCATGCGGCCACAAGCGGGACGCTTGCGGGAGCGGAGCAATGTCTGGTATCAGCATTATTTGAGTTTAACTCATGATCTATTTTAATATCAACGCCGGGTTTTCGAAAGAAATGCCTTCCCAACCAT
>JABDDX010000016.1 GCA_013287375.1 Bacteroidota bacterium
GCCGTATCGCGAAATAATTAGATCATTAGTAACGATAAGAAATTAAAAGGGGTGCCGATATTCGGCGCCCCTTTTTTATGGACTATACTATGTTATTGATCAGTGTCGGCTGTTTCCTTTAACTCATCTGCTTTATTACCGCTGCCCAATTTTATTTTAGGTTTATCTTGAGTACCCGTAATAGTTAATGGTATACCTATTATGCCCAATGGAGGCAGGCCTAGTCTAAACTTAATATCCATTTGTTTATCAAAACTAACCTGGCCTTCAAACCTGGCTCTAAAACCAGCCATACGCATTTTTGTACGCTCAATGGTAATTATATTATTGGCGATTTTAGTTTTAAGCTCTACTTTAGATAAGTCGGCGTTATTGGTAATGCTATCCTTACCAGTACTACTCCCAATTTTACTAAACAACTTAAAGCCATGTATTTTTAATTGTTTGGCAGATAATGTACCCCCACCTTTTAATGAAGGATAAACAGGTTGCATATTACTGTTCAACCTGCCGCTTAATTGGTAATCTAATGATACAAGGCCCTCCGTGTAAGCCGCTGTTGTTACCATGTCATGAAATAGCTTAATGTTATTATAAGCCTTCTTTATATCAAAATCAGTAGCAGTTAGGTGGTAATTGAAAAACGCAGTCTGAGGGGTTGTGCTGGTATATGTGGCATCCATAGTTACAGGCGTGCCGATTATGTTGAAACCTGTATTTTTTAAATTGATATTGCCATTATTAATAGTCATTTGTCCTTTTGCATCTTTAATTACCATGCCGTTATATTTAACCTTTTTTACATCGGCAATAAAATTCAAATTAAGGTTATGCGGAACAAGTATAACACCGGAAGTGCCTTTAGATGCCTGCTGTGGAGTGCCCGAATAAGCCATAAAATCGTCGGCATTAAGCATGTTGCTTGTTAGGCTGAAATTGCCATTGAGTACAGCTTGTGAGTTGGTTGCATAACCTATAACGTTCGATAAGTTTCCATTTAAAACCATAACCGATTTGCCATACTGCGCTGTAAATGCATCAAAATTCATTTTATCCTGATCGAAGCTAAAAACGCCATTTTTGATGATGAACGGTTTCGGGAACAGTTCGGATGTAAGCGCAACGTTTTGAACCTTTAGCGTGCCCGAGTTAAACAGTTTATTGTATCGGCCAGCCTGGGCATCGCTTTGTTTTCCTTTTAATGATACGTTAGCAGCAATAGTACCATTTACATTATAACCCTTAATGGCAAATACCTGGTAGATCTTCCCAATATTAACAGTACCGTGCGAGGTGATATTATATTGCAGGTCATTGAAATTATGCAAATCGGCCTTTAACGTAAATGGTTCGTTTTCAAATACAAATGATATTGGTTTCACCAATACTTTGGTGCCTTTTAACGTGCCGGTATTATTTACAATGCTGGTATTAACATCAATATTTTGTATAGGGTGGGGGTAGTATTTTGTTTTAATCGAACCATTATGCAAGTTGATGTTAGCCACCGTAACCGGGAATATTTTTTTAGCAGGTAAATAATGTCCTTTTGTTATAATGTCGGCATTTAGGTCTCCGGTGACATCTGTGCCGGTAATAGGGTAGAATTGTTTAATATCCGATAGGTTAAACTTAATCTTTAAAGCAGCATCAATCGGGTAGGTAGCAGCGTTACCAAGCTTAAAGTAGCCTTTTATGTAATTGTTTAAGGCAGTTGCATACAGATTATCGATGCTTAAGGTAATATGTTTGTAATCGTTGTCAGGGCAATTGGCACTCATAGTAAAGCTGATATTATTAACCGATTGCGGTAATGATGCATACTTTATATATCCGTTGCTAAATGATGAGGTTAGCGTGAATTTAGGGATACTGGTAATAACGGTATCTGTCTTTTTTCTGATGGTGCCTATATGAACAATTCCTGTAGCATATTTACCTTCGGCTAAAAGGTGAAGTGAATACCTGCCTTTTAGGTCGACAGTTTTTATACCGAATGCTTTATTCCATTTTTCAAGATCTATTTCCGTGTTTATTTTAGCATATATATAAGGTTGTTTTAATCCCTTAACTCTTATCACCGAACTAAAACGGTCTTTATCTATATTAAAAAAGATAGAATCAATATTTACATAAAGGCTATCCGGATTTAAATCAGGTACGTTTGCCTCCATATTTAAAAACAAATTACGTACAGGAGAAGGTGTTTTATTATCAGCGATATAACCATTCCTGATACTAAACTTCATACTCAGATTTGGCTTGGTATTGGTTTGTGCGATATATTTTCCTTTAAGAGCAAGTTGTATAACCCCCGTGCCGTTAACGTCGGTTTTTTCGAACATTTTTTGGTAGGAGGCGGGCAAAGCGCTAAAAATATCACTCAGATCACTTTGGTGCGACTCTATTTCAAAATCCATATCATAACCATCCTTTATAAAGCCGAACTTCCCCGTAAATTTTACAGGTAATTGGTTTATCATCAAATCGTTTTTTTGAAATATAAAGGCGAGTGATTTTGTATTAATTTTAGTTATTAGATCCGCATTTACACTTTTATTAACTACGTATGACTGGCCCCCATAATTAAAATCAAGCGATTTAATACTGGTATGTGTATGTAGGTCGAAAATATCTTTGGTAAGGTCTCCGCTTCCTGTATAATTAAATCCCTGCGCATTAATTTTCATCGGTAACGACAAATCGTTATAAACCAGTTTACTGTTTTCTATCAATATCTGATCAATACCTAACGATGCGCTGCTGGTGTCGGCATTAGCGCTGACATTTGTTTTTGATGCTTTATAAATGTTATAATTTGCTTTGCCGCTACTATCAACCTGAATATTTATTAATGCATTATTAAGGTATATTTTACTAATATTTATCCGGCTTTTAAATATGGATGACAGATCAACACCCAATGAAAGATCATTTGCTGAAACTAATGTGTCGTTTTGAAATGGTGCGCTTCCTTTTACGGTAACATCATATAAAGTAAGGGTAAGAGAGGGGAAGCGTTTAAAAAAGGACAGGCTGGTACTTGAAAATGAAATATGACCATTAATATTGCCATTTGCCCATGTTTTAATTTTATTGGTAATGGTTTGTGGGAAAAGATAAGGCAGCAAAATCATGAGAATTAACAATGCGCCAAACGTTATTCCGCAAATTTTAAGGGTTTTTAATGACCATTTTTTAATGGATGGATTCATACAGATTAGTTAAGAGAATCAGCAATAAAGTAAGGCTCCTGGAAGCCTGGTAAAAATATAAAAATTAATCATGACATGGAAGGCGTCGTTTTTTACAAGAATTGAATAATCTCTATGAAAAAAATAAAACATAGTTGTTGGTGTTGAAAATAATATGGTTAATGTAAAGCTATAGTTACTTAATTATACCTTTTATTTTTTTCTTATAACACAAATAGCCCATTTATTACTTGTACTTTTATATTGCATTAACACGATCCTTTTTTTCGACTTGCATAAGTAACAACCAGTACAAATTTCATGGCTAAGCTAAATAGTTCCGATACTTCAGCAGTAGTACCGTTCCCCGTTGTTGGCATTGGTGCCTCTGCAGGCGGATTAGATGCCGTTAAAGTGTTTTTGCAGGGTTTGCCACCTAAATCAGGCATGGCTTATGTATTTATTCAACATTTGAGTCCGGATCATATAAGTATATTACCAGAAATACTTCAAAAATTTGCACCGTTCCCGGTGCAGCAAATCACAGATAATATTCACCTCGATCCAGATAATCTATATATTATACCCAATAATAAGGTAGTTACAGCTACCGATGGTGTACTTAAACTAGCACCATTAGATAAAAAACATACGAAAAGCAAAACTATTGATCTGTTCTTCTCTTCGTTAGGCGTAGTACATCAAAGTTTTGCAGTAGGTATAGTTTTATCCGGTGCGCTTAATGATGGAACGCTTGGTTTGCAGGTGATTAAATCATATGGTGGGTTAACCTTTGCCCAGGATGAAGGCACCGCTGAATTTGACAGTATGCCTAAAAGCGCCATAAATTCAGGAGCTGTGGACTTTGTTTTACCACCTGAAGGAATCGCTGAAAAGCTTATCGCTATAAATCATCCTTTTCATGCTAATTACACATCCACTGAAGTAGATCAAACACTACCGCAACAGGATGCTGAAACCTTTAAACAAATATTAACGGTATTACGTGTTCGTCGCGGTGTTGATTTTGCCTATTATAAGCAAAGCACGCTTAAACGGCGTATAATAAGGCGCATGGCTTTAAGTAAAATAGAAAAGCCTAATGATTATTTAAGTTTTTTGCGCGAGAATAAAAGCGAGCAAGATGCTTTATATAATGATATGCTAATCTCGGTAACCAACTTTTTCCGTGATACACAAAGCTTTGATGTGTTATGTAATACATTGTTTCCCGCGCTTCTCGAGAAAAAAACTATAAATGATCCACTGAGGATCTGGGTTGCAGGTTGTGCTACCGGTGAAGAAGCATATTCAATGGCTATATGTTTGCAGGAGCAATTAGGCGACAGGGCCAGTGTAATGAAGATACAGATCTTCGCTACTGATATATCTGAAACGGCAATAGCTAAGGCACGAACAGGAATTTATAGACAAAGCGAACTGGATGGTATATCTACTTCAAGGTTGCAGCAATTTTTTGTTAAGCTGGATGGAAATTACCAGGTAAGTAAAAGCATACGTGATATGTGTGTATTTGCTCATCATAATTTATTAAAAGACCCTCCGTTCTCCAAAATCGATCTGGTTAGCTGCCGGAATGTGATGATATATCTTGAACCTATTTTGCAAAAGCGGGCATTAACAACTTTTCACTACTCATTAGTTGAAGATGGATATTTGATGCTTGGTAAATCTGAAAGCATAGGTAACAACACTGATATTTTTACTGCTTACAATAGCAATGAGAAAATATATGTTCGTAAAGGCCCGCTAGGGCGTTTTATGAGTGTGGCTACTAACGGAAGGGAGCAAACATTTAGGGAGATAGATAGAGGGGCGCAAAGACAAAACGATAACAAAGATGTTTTTAAGGTGGCAGACGAAGCCATGCTTAACAACTTTATGCCACCTTCGGTATTGGTAAACGAAAGTTTTGACATTGTTCAATTCAGAGGTGTAACGGAGACTTGGTTAGCGTCACCAACAGGTAAACCAAGTTTTAACGTTTTAAAGATGGCACGTGAGGGGCTTTCGTTTGAACTGCGGAACATTCTTCATCTTGCTAAAAAGACAGGCCTACCGGCACGGAAATTCGCGATATTTTTCAAATTGAATGGCTTACAACATTATGTGAATATTTATGCATTTCCCTTAAAAGACACTCTTGAGCCATACTATCTTATTGTTTTTCAAAACGCTTCATCAACAGGAATACAACAAGCCGCTATTGAGCTTAATCCTAATCCTGAAAATGTAAACTACAACGAAAGCGAAATCCGCATTGAGCAACTTGAAAAAGAACTAATGCAGGTGCGTGCCGATATGCGCGCGATAACCGAAGAGCAGGAAAGTGCTAACGAAGAGCTACAAAGCGCTAACGAAGAATTACTATCAGGCAGTGAAGAACTGCAAAGCCTCAATGAGGAACTGGAAACTTCTAAAGAAGAATTACAAAGTACTAATGAGGAAATAATGATTGTTAATAAGGAATTGTTGAGCAGGAATGATCAATTAAACAGTTCCCGTTTATATACAGAAGGTATTGTAAATACCATACGCGATCCTTTATTGATATTGGATAAGGATCTGCGTATAAAAAGAGCTACAGGTGGTTTTTACAGTAAATTTAAAACTACTGAAAAAGAAACCGAAAGCATGTACATTTATGAATTGGGTAACAAACAGTGGGATATTCCTAAGCTACGCGATTTATTAGAAAGTATATTACCAACTAATAAAATTACCGAAGATTTTGAGATGGTGCATGTGTTTCCGGTAATTGGTAAAAAAGATATGTGCCTTAATGCAAGGCAAATTGAAAATATAAACGGTGAGCAGCTTATACTTTTATCAATAGAGGATATTACTGATAAACGCAAAGTAGAAGCAGGACTAGCTGAGGCTGAACGCTTGTTAATTGAAAGTAAAGAAAGGCTAAAGTTTGCAGTTGATTCGGCAGGTTTAGGTACCTGGGATTTTGACCCTCAAAGTAAAGAATTGATATGGGATAAGCGCTGCAGAGAAATTTATGGCGTATCGCCTCATGAGGAGATTGATACTGAGGTGTTTTCTAATGTAATCCATCCCGATGACCGTACAATAGTTCAGGATAAAATATCAGAAGCCCTGGGCGATGTAAAATCAGGTCAGTTTGATGCGGAATATCGTACCATACCAATTAATGGGAAAATACGATGGCTAAAAGGTAAAGGCAGGGCTTATTTTAATGAAAAGGGTGAAGCCATCCGCTTTATAGGGACTTTGCTTGATATTACCTTCCAAAAATTAATAGACGAAGCTACCCGCGAACTGCTTAATAAAAAAGATGAGTTTATAAGTATAGCCAGCCACGAGTTAAAAACACCGGTAACCAGCCTTAAAGCAGCGCTGCAAATTATGGAGCGGGCTTCGCTTAAAGGTGATAGTATTAAAACAGTAGATACCTTTATACAGAAAGCCATTAAACAAGTTGATAAATTGACTGAGTTAATAAAAGATTTGCTTGATGTAACCAAAATTCAATCCGGAAAATTGGTATTAAGGAAAACTGATTTTGTGCTTGATGAACTGCTGAAAGAATGTGTTGAAGAAATACAAAATGACTCCACTAAACACAAAATCACTATCGAAGGTTACCGTAACATGGAAGTGCATGCGGATAGGAACCGTTTGGAGCAGGTAATAATTAATTTAATTTCAAACGCTATCAAATATTCACCTGATGCTGATAAGGTAGTTGTTTCAATTGAAAAGGTTGATGAAGGTGTTAAAGTATCCGTAAAAGATTTTGGTATAGGCATACCGGCAGACAAGCTGCCAATGATTTTTGATCGTTTTTATCGTGTTGATGAAGATTCGCAGCGATATGCCGGCTTAGGTTTGGGCCTTTATATATCGGCAGAAATAATAAGGCAGCATAATGGCCATATAGATATTGAAAGTACTGTAGGTAAGGGCTCATCCTTTTGGTTTACAATACCCGAATAATAGAAAAGCAGGCGGGGCCATATGCTACCCTGCTTTTTGAATCATCCTAAAGAAATTAATTCAATAAAAAAGGGTGAACAGTAATGCTCACCCTTTAAATTATATATTGATTTACTATTAGTTATTAGGGTCTGTTGAAGGTAGGCCTACAATTTTGTAAGCTACGTTGTTATTGTTATCTCGTGTTTTCTTGTAGTACACATCATCCGGAGATACAAACAAACGTTGACCGTTCACTGTAACACCCCTTGAATCTACCGGTAATGATTGTACAACATCACCAATCTGCAAATCTGCTGAACCATTTCTTGGCGGAGCAACCTGGTCATCCTGAGGTGGAGCAGATTGATTAGGAGCACTATACCCCTGGTCGTTACCTGCTGGAGGAGCCATGTTGCCCTGGTCGCCACCATCAGTATTTAGCTCTCCGTCTTTACCTGCTATTTCATAAGCCAATGATCCATCGTCTTTAGTAATAGCTACATAGTAAACACCATCTAACTCGTAGTATTGCTGACCATTGATCACAATTGACTGTGCTTTTGGTGGCAATGTGCTTATTTCGGCACCTACAGGTGGCTCAACTACAGTATATTGGTCATCATTATATTCGTAATAGTAGCCATTGCTGTAATAGTACGGCAAGCCTCCCCAATAGAATGAGTAATATCCGAATGGAAGAAAACCTACACTAAAACCAAGGCGTGGATAATATAAACTGTTGTAAAAGCCTCCGTGGTAATAAAACCCACCGCGGCCAAAATAACCATGATATCCAAAGCCTGCATAACCACGGCCATAAAATCCTCTGCCTCCATAATAACCACGGCCGGCATAGCCTCTACCTGCATAACCTCTGCCAGCATAGGCACGTCCTGCATAACCCCTGCCACCGTATGTATTTACCGAGTGTCCGGCATAGCTTCTGCCTGCATAACTACCTCTTGATGCTGATGAATATGAACGAACTGCTCCTGCATTTGAACGACTTGCACCGCTGAAATGAGCGCCACCACCACCGCTAAAATGTGCACCGCCGCCACCACCAAAATGACCGCCACCGCCGCCACCAAAGTGACCGCCACCACCGCCTCCGCCACCATGGTGTTGAGCGTTAGCTGGAAGAGCAAAAAACAAACATAATAGTCCGCTTATGCTTAAGAAAATCAAATTTTTATATACCCTTTTCATAATCTAAATATTTGTTCAGCGAACGTGCTGATAATTTATAGACGCATTAAAATTTAAAAGGTTTAATACGGTACTAATAATTTAAGTACAAGTATCAAGCCAATATTTAAACATCATTATAACAAATATGTGACTAACATAATTGGTAAATAGTTGTTGTGTTGTTTTAACCGATTAGAATTATGAACGAGACCACATTATATCCTCTTTTTTTTACTCCAATATATCAATATAGGCTATGGGGCGGTAGGAGACTAAGCCATTTATTAACCGAGCCGCTGCCTGAAGGCCCTGTTGGCGAAGCCTGGATATTAAGTGATCGGGATGATCATGCGAGTGTGGTAAACGCTGGGTTATATCAAGGATATACGTTAACCCAATTATTTGAGCAATACCCCGAAAGTATAATGGGCAGATTAGCCGGACAGTTTGACCGTTTTCCTTTGCTGCTGAAATTTTTGGATGCACAAGAGGTGCTATCTGTACAAGTTCATCCATCTGATGATCAAAAGGAATACATTCCAAAGGGAGATACAGGTAAAACAGAAGCCTGGTTTGTAATAGAATCCGGGCCTAAAGCAAAAATTTATGCAGGGTTAACACCTGACACCACCGAGCATGACTTGCGCAAGGGCCTGGCAGACCACAAAGTGGCAGATTACATACATAGCTTTGTTCCTAAACCTGGTGATGGTGTATTTATCCATTCCGGCACCGTGCATACCTTAGCCGATGTGGTGGTCTTTGAAGTGCAGGAAAATAGCGATACCACATACCGCCTTTATGATTGGGATAGAACCGATGCTAAAACCGGCAAACCACGCGAATTGCAAATTGATAAAGCATTGGCCTGTATCGATTTTAATTTAACCAATATTGATCCTGTTAAACCTAAAAACATTACTGATGGTAAAGTAACCCGTGAGGAATATTTTAATAACGAGCATTTTATTATGTGGCGGATAAATACTATCGATCAATTTAGTGTAGGTGTTGAAGATGAACCCCGGATACTCGTTTGTACCGAAGGCAATGGCGAACTGGATTTCGGCGGAACAAAATATCTCCTAAAAAAGGGAGATGTTGTTTTGCTCCCGGCAGAAATCGGAGTGGTTAATTGTATCCCGCAGGAAAAAATAAACCTGTTAGAAATAGCCATACCAGATACCAATAAATAGAATTGCTTATCCTTTAATGGATATAAATCATATGAAAAAATTAATAATATTTGATCTCGACGGTACGCTTGCCCAAAGCAAGGCATCATTAGATGAGGAAATGGCCACACTTTTTAGCAGACTAATTGATACTGTTAAAGTTGCCATTATATCTGGCGGCGACTGGCCGCAGTTTGAGAAACAGGTGCTCTCGCATCTAACTAAAGAAAAACACCTCAAAAATTTATCAATACTGCCAACTTGCGGTACTAAATTCTATAGCTATAAACATGGCTGGAAGCTGCTTTACGCCGAAAACTTTACTGCCGGTGAAAAAACGCAAATCACAACAGCGCTTAACGAGGCCATAAAACAATCAAAAACAACTGTTACCAAAACATGGGGTGAACAAATTGAAGACAGGGGTAGCCAGATCACTTTTTCGGCGTTGGGCCAAAATGCACCATTGGATCAGAAAAAAGGGTGGGACCCTAAATTTTTAAAACGCAAAAAGATAAAAGCCATCCTGGATAAAACGCTTTCAAATTTCTCGGTACAAATGGGAGGCGCTACTTCTATCGATATTACAGAACCGGGAATTGATAAGGCTTATGGCATCCGCAAATTAAAATCCGTATTAGATATTAAAATAAGCGAGATGCTTTTTATAGGCGATGCTTTGTTTGATGGTGGTAATGATCACCCGGCACGCACAACTGGTGCCGATTGTATTCAGGTGCGGGATCCTGATGAAACCAAGCGGGTTATTGAAGCTATTATAGCGTGCCTGGGCGGTAAACCGGTAAAATTAAAACCAAAAAAGAAGATAGAAAATGGGTGAGTTTAAGCTACAGCGTTTAGGTATAATTATGAAGCCTGAAGATGGCGATGCGATGGAAATAGAAGGAGTGCTCAACCCTGCTGCAATTCGCGGCAAGGATGGCCATCTTTATCTGTTTCCACGTATGGTGGCTAAAGGGAATTTTTCGCGTATAGGTATTGCAAGGGTAATATTTAATGATGCCGGCGACCCCGTTGATGTTGAGCGTTTAGGTATCGCATTGCAACCCGAAGCAGACTATGAGTTAAGGCCGGGTGGTGGAGGTTGTGAAGACCCGCGTATAACGTTTGTTGAGCCGCTCAATCATTATGTGATGAATTATGTGGCTTTTGGAGCGAATGGCCCACGCATAGCCATTGCCCGTTCAAATGATCTGATTAACTGGGAAAGGATTGGGTTGGCAAGGTTTACACCCTATGAAAAAATAAAGTTTGAAGGCGTTGATGATAAAGACTCATGCACTTTTCCATTACTTATAAAAAACCCCAACAATCATGATGAAATGGGGCTTTTGCACCGGCCGATATTCCCAGGCACCAGCCCCGAAGAGATCAAAGCAAAACATGGTCATCATGAAACTGATCGGGAGTGTGAAAGCATTTGGGTTTCCTATTGCAGGTTTGATACCGCTACACACCTACCTGTGAAAGGGGCAAGCTTTACCTCACACAAACGCCTGGCTGCGCCCGAGGCTTATTGGGAGAAATTAAAAATAGGTTGTGGAACGCCACCTATTATGACTGATTTGGGGTGGATGATACTTTATCATGGTGTAAGTGAAATACCCGTACCAAACAGCGAGAAAACACAATTATGTTATTCAGCCGGAATAATGATATTAGATAGGGAGCAGCCCACAAACATACTATACCGATCGGCTGAACCAATAATGAAGCCCGAACTACCTGAAGAACGGGTTGGTTTAATTGCTGATGTTGTTTTCCCTACCGGGATAGACAGGCGTAATGATATAGGTATGCCCAACAGGTTTGACGTTTATTACGGAATGGCTGATGACCGGATAGGCGTAGCCCGTTTAGATATCCCGAATGAATTACCCGGTTAAAATAAAGAATATTTAGCTAGCCTAAAACAGGTATAAGTGATAATAGGCGAAGCCAAAATATCAATAGAATAATGTATATGCTGTATTAATAAAAGACAGGCAACAGTGATGATGGCCCCGAGGGCTATCATCTTGTCTGATTTTTTATCAAGGCATAAAAATATTAGCGTAAGGGTTGCTATATGGCCCGAAAAGAACAGATCTTTAGTAATACTAGCTTCGCCATAAAAAACACCCGTAAGCGGATCTGCCAGCGGTATCAAACCGATAGGAGGGTTTAGTGCCACAAAGCTAATGGTTGCCATACGAACAAGGCATACTACAATCAGCGCCCAAACATATATTATATAAATTCTCGGCTTATACAATGCTCTGTACAAAATCAGCAAACCCATACCCCAAATAACGATGAATATAGCTACGGAAACGTTATGAGGTGGGATGGCAGCTAATACCCAATCGTGTAATACAACCCCATTACGTTGTTCAATTTTGTTGAAAAATTGGGGCATCAGCGCCAGGATGATAAATATCAGCACTGAACCAATAATCAATTTAGCCCTATCAGATGTATTACTGATGGTTTCTTTCCAACTCTCTTTTATTGACAAACTTATATTTTGGGACACAGTTTAGACATTAGCGCGTGCAAAATTAATATTTACCGGCAATATTTAATTAATGTTAAACGAATATAAAATAATCAAAAAGTAAAAAAAGCATAAATTAAATGCATCATAGTTGCATTTGTGATTATATTTGTAGCATGGAATTTACCAAACTAACTGCTAAATTGGATAACATAGGGATGACTGCTTCAACATTATGCGCTATTCATTGCGCTCTTGTACCTATTTTTATAACTGTTTTGCCATTAATTGGCCTTGGCTTTTTAGCAAACCCATGGTTTGAGTGGGGGATGATAATATTAGCTTTTATAATTGGTGTATCATCTATCAGTTCTTCGTATTTTCGCATGCATAGGCGTTTGGTTCCGTTGTTATTATTAAGTATAGGTTTTATAATAATTATACTTGGCCATCTTTTTATTACCGGTTGGCTTGAAGGTATTATTGTACCTTTGGGTGGGTTTACTATAGCAACGGCACATTTTATAAATTATAGGTATGTGGGTGCCTGTAAAGTTTGTAACCATGAGTCACATTGAGCTCCATATTAAATGACAGAAATAACCAATAATAGATTTGAGCATTTGCTTGATTTGCATCATTTAAAAAAAACCGGTCCAAGATTAAAAGTTTTGGCCATGATGTCTGCTAAAAATACAGCAACATCACAACCCGATTTGGAAGGTTTAATGGAAGATGTGGACCGTGTTACGCTCTATCGTATATTAAATGTATTCGAAGAAAAAGGTATTATTCATAAAATATTTGATTTAAACGGAACAGCCAACTACGCCATTTGTACCTCTAACTGTCAGGAACATCTTCATCACGACGAACATTTGCATTTTAATTGTATCGTTTGTAATAAGGTATATTGTTTAAATGACTTAAGTTTGCCGGCGTTCAACTTGCCACCCGGTTTTAAGGCTGATGGGTTCACACTTTACGCATCGGGCACGTGCCCGCAATGCAACAGAAAATAATTAAAATAAATAATACAATCAAACTAGGCTTAATCTGCTTTGGTGATAGTGAGGTTGATAGGTGAGTGGATAGAAACGATATATAATTAATGAGAAAATATTTAATAAGAATAATTACAATTACTGGGATAGCGATACTGTTTTTTACAACCTATACTGCAATTGTATCCTTTACACTTCCACAACAAGACACCACGTCTGCTAAACCATTCAAAGTAAGAACTATTGTTATAGATGCCGGTCACGGAGGCAAAGATCCCGGGGCCCATGGCTCTTACTCGCTAGAAAAAACTGTAGCTTTGGATATTGCCTTGAAACTTCGTGATGCTATACATGAGAATTATCCGGGAATAAAAGTTATTATGACACGCTCTGATAACACTTTTATTCCGCTAAATCACCGGTCTGAGATAGCCAATGATAATAATGCCAACCTGTTTATTTCAATACACTGTAATTCATCGCCAGAGGGTACTGCAAGTATCGCCCATAAACAAAAAGGGGTAATGGTATTGGTATATAGTTACAAGCGAAAGGGTGAACAATTAGAGGCTGTACGTGAAAACTCATCCATCTACCAGGAAAAAAATTATAAAGAAACTTATGAGAGCTATGATGAAACCGACCCGGTGAATCAGATTGTTTTAAATACCTACATGCAAAAATACCGCAAACAAAGCATTTTGTTTGGCGACTTGCTAATGGATCAGTTTAAGGCAACTGGCGATAGGGTTACTTTAGGCGTTAAAGAGCAAAGTGTGCTGGTATTAGCCCATAGCGGTATGCCAAATGTGTTGATAGAAACCGGTTTTATCAATAATCCGGAAGAGGAAGATTACCTTAATTCAGCAAGCGGGCAAGGCGAAATTGTTAGCTCGATTGTTAAAGCGATAGGGGAGTATAAAAATCAAGTAGACAGCAAATAGCTATAAATTAAAGGCCAATTGTTTTGCCCTGCCGATAACTGTATTTACCTCGCCAATGTGATAAACAGCCGTTTCTTCATATCTCGATGCTACTACAACTTCGGTACCGTTAGCGTTGCTGCTAAAAAGTTGATATACCAATTCGGGTGAGTTATTGTTTTTGGATAGATGGGCAAGTAATAAATGGGTCATAAACTCAGGCTTATGATTTATGAAAAGCTCCAATGCCTGTTTGTTTGAAAGGTGACCATGACCGCCACGGATCCTTCGTTTTAAATGATAAGGGTAACCACCGTTATCCAGCATCTCATCATCGTAATTTGCCTCTAAAAATGCCGCGTGGCATTTGCTGAAATGTGTGATTAAATTTTCACAAGCTACACCAATATCAGTAAATACACCCACCGTAATATCCTTACATGTAACAATAAAGCTATGAGGCTCAATAGCATCATGAAATTTAGAGAATGCTGTAATAGTTAACCCGCCGATAGTAACCGGATTATTGGCTATAAAATGAACTATTTGATAGTCTTCCGGAATAATGCGAAGATGTTTTAATGTTCCGGGAGTTATGTAAACTGGGATATTATGTTTTTTTGCCAGCACAGGCACACCGCTGATATGATCGCTATGTTCGTGAGAAATAAATATGGCCTTTACTTTTTGGATGGATAAACCCAGCCTGAGCATGCGTTTTTCTGTTTCGCGACATGAAATTCCGGCATCAATCAATACGGCTTCGTGCTCATTACCAACGTAATAGCAGTTTCCGTTACTCCCCGAATTTAATGATGTAATAAATAGCGACATTTCCACCACAAAAATACTCGCTTTTTAATCAAAAAACTTAAAATTTCAATACAAAATGGATGATTATATTTGGCCCATGGATTCACCAAAAACTTTACCTGTACTTGATGCCCCTGAGCTACGTGTGCTCGGCGTACTAATGGAAAAAAGCAAAACCACACCGGATTATTATCCCATGACCGTTAATAGTTTGATAGCAGCCTGTAATCAAAAAACCAGTCGTAAACCGGTTGTGAATTATGATGAGGAGACAGTAGTGTTAGCTTTAAATACCCTGAAAAAGCGAGGATTGGTTTCAACAGCAACCGGCGGTTCAGATCGCTCAGTTAAATACAAGCACAATTTCGGAATTGTATTCCCGGTTGTCCCGTCAGAGGTAGCTATAATTTGTCTGCTGATCCTGCGCGGCCCGCAAACCCCGGGCGAGTTGAATACTAATTCCGGCCGTTTATACGAGTTTGAGTCTATTGAAGATGTGCAGGAAACCCTGGAGAAACTATCTGAAGGTGATACACCCTTTGTAGTTCAACTCCCTAGACGCCCAGGTCAAAAAGAAGTACGTTATGCGCATTTGTTAGCAGGTACGCCGGATTTAACAGAAGAAGCAAACGACGAGCAGCCTGTTAGATCATCAGGTGAATTAGAAGCAAGGGTTAGCAAATTAGAACAAGAATTAGCTGCGTTAAGAGAAGCCTTCGATAATTTAATGAAGGAATTATCCTGATTAAGAAATTAAACTTGTTCGGTTTCTATTTTGGCAGTTACATGTTTAATTCTTTTTTCCATTTGTAGCCGTGAATTATTGTTACCAATTCGAGAACATGTACTGATTGCATCATTGATAAGTTTAGTTTCTTCACTTTTATTGTTTGTGTTTTTTTCAGCTGCAGCCCACATTAAATATGTGTCAGTAGTTAATATTCTTGTAGGGTCGTTATCGGGTAAATCAATTAACAAGGCTTCTTTATATTTACTTCTGCCTACTTCAATTTTACCTTGTCTAAAAAGAAATAATGCATAACCTCTTAAATTCATATGCTTAATCGGTCCTGATTCTGATTTATCAATAGTTTTTTTCCAATAAAATTCAGCTTTTTGTGCGTCTCCAATATTGGCGTATGCTCCAGCCATAATATTACAATC
The DNA here is from genome assembly GCA_013287375.1 of Bacteroidota bacterium. Lineage (GTDB taxonomy): Bacteria > Bacteroidota > Bacteroidia > Sphingobacteriales > Sphingobacteriaceae > Mucilaginibacter. The sequence continues at coordinate 15,931 of JABDDX010000016.1, forward strand.
TATTTCTGTAACTATCTTATCATATTTTAATATTAGAAAATCGGCATGGGCAACTAAAATTCTACGTTGAGAATTATAAATTCTTCTCATTTCAACAACCTCTACTTCCTCTGATCCCCCCTCTTTCCTTAACTTCGAGTTTTCAAAATTAATTTTAGTGACAGACTCTAATGTATCACTTAGATTCTTTCTAATAGACCTTTGATTTTCTTTAGCTTTTTGAAAGAAATTTGAAAAAATTGATACTATTAAAGCTATAACGCTTATAATAATAGTGTAATAATCTTTAGGTTGCATGAGTAAGATATAGCTATTGTTAATAGCTATAAATATAAAAAAAAATTAAGCGGACGGCGCTGCGAATATAAAGTGGGTAACCAATTTATCTAATATCACCAGGGAAGCTATAATAAGCGCTATACCTGCAACTTCATTAAGGCGGTGGATCATTTTAACGGAGATTCGTGCGCGTAATTTATCAGCATAAAAAGCTTTAGTGGTATCCATGCCAAATTGCACAATCAGGATAGTTAAAAACATGATGCCAATATCTAAGGAACGGTGATGAGAACCAACCCTAAATAGGGTACTTGCAGCAGTTATAACTGTAACCCAGTGAAATAATAGGCTTGGATTGAATATGCACATGGCAAATCCTTTTAAAAAATAACCAGCCCGGTTAATACTTGATGGTACAGAAGTTTTATAGGTGATCTCGGCTTTTTTAAAGAAGTAATATACCCCAACCGTGAACAAAATAGCACTGCCAATTACCCCGGCAATAATTTTTTGTTGTTCAGATATATTAATATACTGCGACCCGAATAGCAGGCCGCCAACAAACACAACGTCGCTGCATACCACACCCAATGCCAATGCAACACCGGCATGAAAGCCATTAGCAATACTAGTTTTAATTAAAGCGAAAAAAACAGGGCCTGTAAGGAAGGTCAGCACTAATCCAAACCCCAGTCCCGAAATAACAGCTTCTATCATTAATTATAAGCTCAGTTGAACAATGCGAATATGCAATTTTTATCTCTTAAAAAAAGAAACTTAATGTTTCGACACCATTAATTAAAAAAACACTGCTGTAATTCTAAAAAATCATTTATGTTAGTAGTTTAAATCAATTACTGTACAACCTAATTAAATAATGGAACAAAACAAACAAAAAAGCTACGGCTCGGCGTTATATACGCTTATAACCGTATTTTTCTTTTGGGGCTTTTTAGCTGCCTCTAATGGGGTTTTTATACCTTTCTGCAAATCACACTTTAACTTATCGCAATTTCAATCGCAATTAATTGACTTCACCTTTTATGGCGGGTATTTTATCGGATCGTTGATATTATACTTTGCATCACAAGCCAGCAAGGTGGATATATTGAATAAATTAGGCTATAAAAATGGTATTATTCTTGGTCTTGTAATATCTGCTGCAGGAGCGTTAGGTATGGTGCCTGCTGTTGCATCAGGTTCATTCGGGTTGATTTTAACAGTATTCTTTATAATCGCTATCGGGTTTTCATTACAGCAAACCGCGGCAAATCCTTTTGTGGTTGCGCTTGGGCCACCCGAAACAGGCTCAAACCGCTTAAATTTTGCAGGTAGTATAAACAATATTGGCGCTTTGTTAGGGCCTGTGGTTGTTGGTTTAGTACTATTTGGTTCAGCCTCAGCTAAAATAGCAGAGGCCGATGTGAAAATCTCATCAATAGATAATCTGTACTATATACTTGCAGGTTTATTTATAGCTGTTGCTATATTCTTCTGGGTTTCAAATCTGCCAAAGGTTACCAGCGACGAAGAACTTGAGTCAAGTAAAAAAGCAAATACGCCGCTGTTTATCATATTTATTGCGTTTTTATTGATTCTTGCTGCTGATCCTATTAGCCTTAAAACATCAATACCTAGCCAATATTTTGTTTATGCTTCGCTTGCCATTATTATATTAACCCTGGTGGGTACCATATTTGCCGCTAAAAAAAGCACCCATGGTTGGGGTGCTATGCAATACCCTCAATTAATTTTAGGGATGATAGCTATATTTACTTATGTAGGTACTGAGGTAACTATTCAAAGTAATATGGGGGCATTGTTAAAAACCCCTGCATTTGGGTCATTCAATGAATCAGAAATTGCACCTTTCATCTCATTGTATTGGGGTAGCTTAATGATCGGTCGTTTTGCCGGTTCGATAGGCGCATTTAATCTGGCAAAAACAACAAAAAATATCCTGTATGTTTTAGTGCCGTTTATTGCATTTGCACTTGTTTTGGCAGTAAATAAATTCTTTGCAGGCGTTGATGTAAGCAATCTGTATGTTTATGCTGTTTGTGTGGGTATATTGGTTGTAGCTTTCTTTATAGGCAATCAAAAACCTGTACGTACTTTATCTACATTAGGTATCCTCGGTGTTATTTTTATACTGGTGGGCTTATTTACAACTGGCAGGGTTGCTACATTCGCTTTTATTAGCGGTGGTTTATGCTGTTCAATTATGTGGCCTTCAATATTCTCCTTAGCTATAACCGGCTTGGGTAAATACACCAGTCAAGGTTCCGCATTTTTAATTATGATGATATTGGGCGGTTCTATTATTCCACCATTACAAGGTAAAATTGCCGATGGTAGTAATAATTTGATACAAGGTATGAGTGGTATTCACTTTTCATATATAGTTCCCGCATGTGGTTTTGCATATCTTATTTATTTCGCCTGGAAAGTTAGTCGCGAATTGCGCAGCCAGGGTATCGATTTAGATCATGTGGAAGCCAAAGGCGGACATTAATATTTTTTAATCATTGATTATTCATTGAGTCATTAGGTCATTCTGTATATTACAGGTGATTTAGTGGCTCAATGACGTTAATGACCAAATGACATTCAAAGATGAAACCGAGTTTCAATCATATATTCATGAATCTGGCAACAGATTTGGCGTTGCGATCACACTGTATTAAAGCGCACGTAGGCGCAGTTTTAACCAGGGATACCCGTATTATATCAATAGGATATAATGGCCCGCCAGCGGCAACACATAACTGTGATGAGGAATGGCCGGAAACAGGCTGCCCGCGCGACTCAAAAGGTAGTTGTTCGTTGGCACTGCACGCGGAAGAGAATGCGATACTTTATGCCGTTAAAAATGGTGCAAAGCTGGAAGGTTCGGTTTTGTATACTACCTTGTCACCTTGTATTGCTTGTGCGCGACTGATCTATTCAGCAGGTATAAAACATGTCTTCTACAAGCATTCTTATGCCGAATACAAGGGTTTGCCGAGCGATGAAGGGGTAGACTTTTTAAATAAATTCGGCGTAGTTACCGAGAAGTTTGTTAATTAGATTACCAGGGATACAATTAATATAACTATATATTAGTTATCAAGGGGTGAATCCTATCCAGCGCGAAATCTAACTGTTGTTGAGGTGTTAGGTCCGTATTGTCTAATATTATGGCATCATCAGCTCTGACAAGTGGGCTCTCTTTTCTGGTAGTATCCTGATAATCACGATTGGCAATGTTTTTAAAGACTTCTTCCAATGTGATATTTGGATTTTTGCCGATCATTTCCTTATAACGTCTTTCTGCACGCACTTTTGGGTCAGCAGTCATAAAGATTTTAACATCAGCATGCGGGAAAACAGCTGTGCCTATATCTCGGCCATCCATCACTATGTTTTTTGATTTACCCATGCGTTGCTGCTGTTTTACCATTTCTACACGTACGTTGTGTATGGCTGATACCGCGCTCACATTATCGGAAACAGGCATTTGCCTTATTTCTTCAGAAACTTCCTCGTCATTAAGGGTAATGTGCGTTTCGTAATCGCGTGAGTGAAAGTTTAGGTGAATATTTTTAAGCGCTTCATCAACCTGTGAAATATCACTCTGGTCGACATTATTACGTAAAAAATACAGGGTAACTGCACGGTACATAGCACCGCTGTCAACATAAATAAAATGAAGTTTTTTAGCTAATGCCTTAGCTAAGGTACTTTTACCGCACGAAGAATAGCCATCAATGGCAACTACAATATTCTGGGTCATGAAGCAACTAAAATAATAAAATTAGTTGATTGGTTAATTATTGATAAGACGATAAAGTTATATTTGCGGGTCAGCCAATCCCCTGCATCCAATGAACATTAATAGAGATATATTACAAAAAGAAGTTTTCTACAAAACTTCGCGAAGCGGAGGCAAGGGCGGGCAAAATGTAAACAAGGTTTCTACTAAAGTTGAGCTGTTATTTTCGGTAAATGATTCAGTGCTTTTTAATGATGAAGAAAAGCTGTTGCTGAACGATAAACTACAATCCCGTTTTAATAAAGATGGCTTAATACAGGTTATTTGTGATGAGGAGCGTAGCCAATACATGAACAAACAAAAGGCTTTAGAACGGTTGGTAGGGTTACTCACTATATCACTTCACAAGCCTAAAATCAGGAAGAAAAAAGGAATAAGCAAGGCCTACAACGCAAAACGGTTGGAAATTAAAAAAATCAATTCGGCCAAAAAAGAAAGCCGAAGAGCCAGGTTTGATTAATAAGTAGCTTATTTAAATCGATATAAGCCTGTGATAGCGCCCCATTGATGAGATTGTATCATTTCCTTATCATCCTTTGTATGATATATAGCTGCAACATCAAATACAAAGCGCGTTGTGCTAAAAGCCACTCCCAATTGATTGCTTAGAATAAAGGGTTCTTTGTCGGATGTTACTTCTATGCTGTTAGGGCTTTTGGTGGTAAATAATCCACCTTGTATTGTTGCATCATAAGCCACATAATTTATCTGTGGTTTATAGTAAAAGAATAATTCGTGTTGATGTAAAGACGCTTTCCTGGTTTTTTTGATGGCACTACTCTGTGTGCTAACAGAATTAAATAATTGGTTAAAAAGTCCAAATCTAAATAGTGGCCCCAAACCAGCGCCGCTAAAACCATTACCTAAATTTCCGTAGCTGGTTAAGGAAACATCAACTCCTGTTGTTCTGGCCAGCAGTCTGTTATACTCAACTGATAAATTTAAAACCGCATTATTATCTATTTGATACTGCCAACCTGATGGCGGATAAAATCCAAAGGTTTTATGCACCCAGGTTTGTACTTGTTTGCCGTAAGCATTTGGGCCAATCATGCCAATCTGCGCGCTTAATTTTAGGTTGCTTTCATCGCTATAAAGAAAGTTTAAGGTAGAACCGACATAAAGATACGCTGCAAAAGGGCGGTCAATATAACCTGGATCAGCGGGGCCTCCACGGGTTAAAGAAATTGACCCGGACTGAGGATTGAATATTTTTTGCCCTGCCTCAAACCCAAGTACTTTATTTTGGAGCTTGGAACTGCTATCTACAGCTAAAGCATGCCTGAAATAGATGAAAATACCATCGGTATAATACCTGTCTGACCCTCGCAATAAATAAGAATCGTTATCGGTCTCTACGCCAATTTCGTTGCTGTGGCTTTGCGCGAACAATTGAATGCTGCTAAATAGAAAAGCTGTTAAAATGAGTAACTTTAGTTTCATCCAGGGCGAATTAATTGGCTAAATTAACAAAACCACTGAACAGAAAGCGGTTTTAGTATTAATTTGACAATTAATATTAAAAAGTATACCCCACGCTGAAACCGCCGGCGTATATTATTTCATCGTTAGAGAATATTGGTACAAAGCCCAAGCGAAAATTTAGGCTTTTTTCGGGTTCATAGCGTACACCGATAGTCGCGGTACCTATAAATCCGGTGATCCTGTCAAATATGAATGTTTTACCCGTGTTATCGCCCGTAGTATTTAAAAAAGTAGTACCTCCGCCAAATTCAAAATACTTACCGTTTGAACCAATCAAGTAGTTTACTTGTAATGGTATGGTAAATACAGTATTACCACCGTCGCCAAAATAGCCCATGCCTACACGATAACCCCATCCTTCTTTTCCTCCCGAAAAACGTTGGTCGTAATTTAATGATATGGCAAGCCCCGGACCGCCTAATTCAAGAAATAAAATTCTATTGCTGGTATGCTTTGGGGTAGCTATGAGTACGGTATCCGTTTTCGTAATAAAAATTGTATCGTGTTTTGTTTTAATGTTTGTTGCTGATAAAGTGGTATCGATGGCTTTTAAACCAGATGATGTTGCTGTTGTTTTTTGTACAGAAGGAGGATTAGTGAGATTTGCTTTCGTAACAACATGTTTTTTCACTACTGGATTCATATAATCCGGAGTGCCCGACCTTTCGGAAGTTGTTGGCGCTAATGGTGTATATGATGACGATGTTCCCGTACTTGAATTGGAAGATGATGATTGGTTATTTGATGCCTGGCTATTATTAGATGCACCACCGCTTGAATTATTATTTGAAGCAGAGCCGTTTGAAGAATTTGTATTAGTAGAAGATTGATCATTATATCCAGGACGAACTACAACAATTACCCGTTTAATCGAATCACTTTGCCCCCCATAGCTTTGGGCGCTTAATTTATAGCTATAAGTTGTAAGAAAGAGTAGTGTTAAAATTATTTCTAACGTGACAAGGCCTTTCATAAAATAGGTAGCAAGTATTAACTATCCTATGAAACGTTAACTAATAAAAAAATGTTTCGCATTAATAACATTAGATTTAACTTTTGTTATCAATGCGAAACATTTAATTAATATATTGGTAACCAATGATTAATTCAATATTGGTTTTTTATCCTCTTTTATAGTTAGATCAAGTGCGTCATCAACCTTTTCATTTAAAAGTGCAAGGTTTATAACTTCGCGCATATCAGTAACATAATTAAATTTAAGATCTTTAATATAGTCTTCCCTGATTTCCTGTATATCCTTTTGGTTTGATTTGCAGAGTATTATCTCTTTAATATTCGCGCGTTTTGCCGCCAGTATTTTTTCCTTGATACCTCCTACAGGTAAAACGCGACCGCGAAGGGTTATTTCGCCAGTCATGGCTAAGTGAGGTTTTATTTTACGTTGGGTAAATGCTGATGTAAGCGCCGTCAGCATGGTAACACCTGCAGAAGGCCCATCTTTTGGTGTAGCGCCGGCAGGTACGTGTATATGCACATCCCATTGCTCAAATAGCTTAGGGTTAATATCAAAATAGGATGCATGTGCACGCAGATAAGCCATGGCGATGGTTGCAGATTCCTTCATCACATCACCCAAGCTGCCTGTTAACGACAGATGTCCTTTACCTGGACTTAAACTGGCTTCTATAAATAATATATCACCACCTACTGATGTCCACGCTAAGCCTGTAACCACACCGGCTACATTGTTGCCTTCATAAAGATCCTTGTCATAAATTGGGGCGCCTAATATTTTTTCAACATCTTTTTTGCTTACTGCGGAATTGTATTCTTCTTCCATGGCAATGTTTTTGGCGATGCCACGTACAACCGAGCCAATTTTTTTCTCTAAAGCACGTACGCCTGATTCACGAGTATAATCCTCCACTATTTTTTCAAGTATATCGCCTTTTAAGGTAATATCTTTTGCTTTTAGGCCATGAGCCTCTCGTTGTTTGGGTACTAAATGCTGTTTTGCTATTTCGATTTTTTCTTCAATAGTATAGCCGCTTACCTCGATGATCTCCATACGATCCAATAATGCAGGCTGTATGCTGCTTAATGAATTTGCTGTCGCGATAAACATTACATTCGACAGGTCAAAATCCATCTCAACATAATGATCATAAAAAGTACTGTTTTGTTCAGGGTCAAGCACCTCTAATAATGCAGATGATGGATCGCCCCTAAAATCATTGCCAACTTTATCTATCTCATCCAAAATAAAAACAGGATTTGCTGCACCCGCTTTTTTGATGGATGTAATAATGCGGCCCGGCATAGCGCCGATGTAAGTTTTACGGTGCCCACGTATTTCGGCTTCATCGCGTATGCCGCCTAATGCCATCCTTACATATTTACGCCCCAAAGCCTTAGCTATTGACTTGCCTAAAGATGTTTTACCAACACCCGGAGGGCCAACAAGGCATAGGATAGGGGCCTTCATGTCGCGCTTTAACTTAAGCACGGCCAGGTATTCTATAATACGTTGTTTTACCTTATCTAAACCAAAATGGTCCTTATCTAATACCTTTTGAGCGCGTTTAAGATCGAAGTTGTCTTTAGTAAATTCGTTCCATGGCAAATCAAGTAACAGCTCCAAATAATTTATTTGCACTGAGTAATCAGCCGCAGCCGGATTAATACGAGCCAGTTTGTCCAGTTCTTTATTAAAGTGATCGCCAATATCTTTTGCCCATTTCTTTTTTGAACCCCTTTGGCGCAGATTATCTACTTCTAAATCTGGCGAATTGCCGCCTAGTTCTTCCTGAATGGTTTTTAATTGTTGATTCAGGAAATAATCGCGCTGCTGTTTGTCCAAATCAACACGCACTTTAGATTGGATTTGGTTTTTCAATTCCAGCATCTGCAAATCGAGTGTCAAGTGTTCCAAAACCAGATTAGCACGTTCACGTAAATTGGTTACTTCCAGCAAATGCTGTTTGGCAGTCATCTCGGCATTCATGTTTGATGATATGAAATTTATCAAAAATGAAGTGCTTTCAATATTGCGGATAGCTATACCTGCCTCGCTTGGGATATTTGGCGAAAGCTGGATGATATTCATTGCCATATCTTTTATTGACGAGATCATGGCTTTAAATTCTTTATCCTCTTTTATTTTAGTTTCTTTAAAAGGATTGATGGTAGCCTTAATATAAGGCTCACTTTGCACCTCTTCGTTTAAAATAAAACGTTTTTTACCCTGGATGATGACGGTGGTATTGCCATCGGGCATTTGGAGCATTTTTATAATCAATGCAACGGTACCTACGCGGTTAAGCTGATCAAACGTAGGGTCTTCAACGCCTACATCTTGTTGGGAAACAACACCTATCATTCGATCGCCCTTATTGGCATCGCGTATTAATTTTATGGATTTATCACGACCTACAGTTATCGGAATGACCACACCCGGGAACAACACAGTATTGCGTAAAGGCAGTATAGGTAAAACATCGGGCACCTGCTCATTATTCATTTCCGCTTCATCTTCAGATGACATCAACGGAAAAAATTCAGAATCATCGTTTATTATCGGTAAAGCGCTCTTAAAATCGTATGGATCAAAACTCATCAAAATGGTTTTTTATATAAAAATAAAACGTCATATTGTCACCCTGAAATGTGCAGGGCTAATAAATGCGTTATAAAATAACGTTGATTAACAACTATATCATATGTTTCAAGACCTATGCCAAGATGATTTAATATGCGTTGTTATTTGTTGTAAAGATGTAATGTGTTGATTGTTTGTCTGTTATAAATCTATTTGAATGAATTGCAAATAACTTTAACATACTTAACAAAGGTGAAAAAAAGTCATGCTAAAAACCATAGTGATTGTTGATTGTTAATATTTTTTTGAATTAAAACTACATGACTGAATAATAATAACTTGCAAATTCAGTTAATGTTATATTATTTTGTTACAGATTAGACTCCGGATGAAGTTATCGGTCATTGTATCGTTATTAATATTCTCAACGCTTGATGTAGCTTACGCGCAAAACGCTTATGTTAAATTAGGTCAGCAGGCCTTTATGGACGGTGATTTTAAATCGGCCATATCGCAGTTGGAGAAAGCATGCAGCGTTGATTCAACAGATGCCAATGCTTTGTGGATGCTGGGTTACTCTTATTACCACAGCGATAACTACAAAAAATCTATCGTAGCATATTCCAAAGTAATCTCCATTAAGCCTACGGATGCTTCTGCATACTATTACCGGGCCAGGGCAAAAAGCTATTTAGGTAAAGATAATTCGCTTTCGCCGGCAGATAAGGAAAAATATTTATTAGGAGCTATCTATGATTTTACTAAAGCTATTGATATAAATCCTGATCCGAACGATATTAAGTTTTACCAAAACAGGGGCATTGCTTACCATGATTATGGTTGCTTTAAATTGCAACCAAACCCACGCTTTTACGATAAGGCAAGGGGAATTAACTCCTTAAAAGCATCAATTGCCGATTTTGAAAAGGTTTTAAACAGCGATCCTTCCAGAACAGATATTTCAACATTAATGGACGCTTCAAAAGAGAAGCTAGCCAGTGTTGATAGTAATCACCGGTGATTAAAATAGCCGCTTATATCGTATTTGTTAGTCCCCAGTAATCTTACCGTTTGTGCCTTTTGAATGAGGTATAATGAATCTGGGAAATAGGATAGTTTTTCAAGAGAGTTATAGAGAATATTTTTGGTTGAGTTCAAAATCATCATGTATTTAACTTTTCCTGCAACTAATTTTATCATTATTTCCCTCGTTTTTAGTTCCGGCGTTAATGCCTGGTAAATGATGATGTTGCTATCCGCAGTTACTTTGTAACTGTCTCTCCATGCTGGTTTGTTGATATCAGCCCCGCTAAATAAACTTAACTCTGTACCCCAGTTTGCAATATGCACCGTTTTGCTTTCGCTTACGCCGTTATGCTTAATTATTTTATAAACCGGTTGGTTGAGTTGGCTAAGTCGCGCCGAGTCACTTCTGAAAAAGCCTTTTATATCAAAGTATTTCATGTTGGCACGGTTTTCTTTAATGTCAGGTTTACATGATTGCAAACCTGACATTAAAAATAAGCCGAAACCGGCAGTTATAAGTAATTTGGATTTATACCAACACATTCCCGCTCATTTCTTCAGGTATAGTAACACCTAATAGTTGAAGTACAGTTGGGGCAATGTCGCCAAGTTTGCCATCTTTTACCTGTTTAACGTCCTTATCAATAATAATGCAAGGTACTAAGTTGGTTGTGTGCGCGGTATTTGGTGAGCCGTCGTCATTCACCATATAATCGGCATTACCATGGTCTGCTAAAATTATAAATGAGTAGCCATTAGCCAAACCTGTTTCTACTACTGCTTTTGTACAAGCATCGGCAGTTTCGGCGGCTTTTACTACAGCGCTGAATACGCCTGTATGACCAACCATGTCGGTATTGGCAAAGTTTAATACTATAAAATCAGGCCAGCCGCTTTCCAGTTCAGGAATTATAGCATCACGAATACCTTCGGCACTCATCTCAGGTTGTAAGTCGTAAGTAGCTACTTTTGGAGATGGTACTAATAAACGTTTTTCATTTATAAACTCCTTTTCGCGGCCACCCGAGAAAAAGAAGGTTACGTGTGGATATTTCTCGGTTTCAGCAATACGGATCTGGTTTTTGCCTGCATCCTGTAAAACTTCACCAAGGGTTTTTGTTAGATCATCTTTTGTGAATACTACCTGCACATTTTTAAATGTATCATCATAGGTAGTCATGGTAATATAATGCAGGTTAAGTGGGTGCATGTTATATTCAGGGAAAGACTTTTGCGTTAACGCCAATGTTATTTCGCGCCCGCGGTCAGTCCTGAAATTAAAGCAGATTACCACATCACCATCTTTTATAACAGCTAAAGGTTTTCCATCAGCATCAACATTAACAATAGGTTTGATAAATTCGTCGGTTACACCTTTTAGGTACGACTCTTTTATTGCCTGATTAACATTTCGTGTTGCTTCACCGTCGCCGTTAACCATCAGGTCGTAGGCTAATTTTACGCGTTCCCAACGATTATCGCGATCCATTGCATAGTAACGGCCAATTGCAGATGCTATTTTAACCGGAGTATTGGAGATATGCTCCTCCAATTCGGTCATGAAATTTATACCTGATTTTGGATCAGTATCACGTCCATCTAAAAAAGCATGAATGAATACTTTTTGCAGATCATATACTCCCGCAGCATCGCACAAACCCTTTACATGTTTAATATGCGAGTGTACGCCACCATCAGAAACCAAACCTATGAAATGTACATCGCGGTTATTTTGCTTCGCGTATTCAAAAGCATTTTTTAATACCGGGTTTGTTGGCAGCTCATTATCTAAAACAGCTTTGTGTATAAGGCCCAGTTCTTGATAAACAGTTCGGCCGGCACCTAAATTCATGTGGCCTACTTCTGAATTTCCCATTTGCCCGTCAGGCAAGCCAACAGCCATACCTGATGCCTCTAATTTGGAGTGAGGATACTTCTCCAATAAAGAATCAAAGAAAGGTGTGTGAGCGGCTAATATAGCGTTCGACTGATCGTTACGGCCGTAACCCCAGCCGTCTAAAATTATTAATGCAACTTTTTTCTGTTTTTCCACAATGCAAATATAAAATCAACGCGGTATAATCATCAATATATAATTCAATCATGCAACTTTTTTCTTAAATTGAGGTCGTATTAGGAACCAAACTATTGATCACCATGAAAATTATTTACGTGTATTCGATCATATTACTGTTTTTACTGCCGCTTGGGGTCAAGGCTGACCCAATTGATAACATCATGCATATGCTGAGGCAAGGCAATACGCAGGAACTATCAAAACTATTTTCGGATAATGTAGAAATTACTGTTTTAGATGGTGATAATAGTTTAGATAAAACCACAGCAATACCTGTGCTGGATAAATTTTTCACCGACAATAAACCTAAAAGTGTGCGGCTTTTTCATAAAATAGATTCAAATCCTAATTATTTATTTGGTGTTGTTTTTTTGAATACCGATAAAGGCCTGTACCGCATCTCATTAACTTTAAGTAAGCACGATGCTGAAATGAAAATTGTTGAAATGAGGATAGAGGCGGAAAAAACTAAATAATAATCTAATTGTTTTTACTTTTGAGCTTCTTAAAAAGTGAATATTTTGGATAAGGAATACGTTGACCAGTTTATAATAAGTGCCTTAAAAGAAGATGTTGGTGATGGCGACCATACTTCGTTGGCAACCATCCCTGCCGGTACAATAGGCAAAGCAAAGCTTTTAGTGAAAGATAATGGTGTTTTAGCAGGCGTTGAACTTGCTGCTGAAATATTTCGTGTTGTGGATGAAGGCTTAAAAATGACAACTTATTTAAAGGATGGCGCCGATATAAAATACGGTGACATTGCTTTTGAAGTAGAGGGCGATGCCCAAAACATACTAAAAGCCGAGCGCCTGGTGCTAAATTGCATGCAGCATATGAGCGGTATAGCTACCAGAACCAACGAGATTGTTGATATTTTGAAAGGTTATAACACTAAAGTTTTAGACACCCGAAAAACTACACCAGGCTTGCGATACCTTGAAAAATGGGCAGTACGTATTGGTGGAGGTGTAAATCATCGTTTTGGTTTGTATGATATGATCTTGATAAAGGATAATCATGTTGATTACGCAGGTGGAATAAGTGAAGCGATTGAAGGAGCGCGTAATTATTTAGCGGCTAACAACAAAAAATTAGCCATTGAAATTGAAGTGCGTAATATTGACGAATTAGGAGAAGTGATACAAACCGGTGGTGTCGACCGAATATTGCTTGATAATTTCAACTTTAGTGATTTAAGAGATGCTGTTAATCTGATTGAGGGAAGATTTATTACAGAAGCTTCCGGGGGTATTACAATTGATAATATACGTGAGTATGCGGCTTGTGGTGTTGATTATATATCAGTAGGAGCCTTAACACATTCTGTTAAAAGCCTTGATTTGAGTTTAAAGGCAGTAAAGTGATTGGTGATTTCTAATTAAAAAATTCATTTTACTATTTATTAGCGTTTACTATTTAAGTATGATTACAATTTAGTAATATTGTACAGAGATGATATCAATCTATTCGATTTCAGCGCTCATACTGGCCTATTTGTGCGGATCTATCCCAACTGCGGTTTGGATAGGGCAGGCATTTTTTGATGTGGACGTACGTGAATATGGCAGCGGCAACGCAGGCGCAACCAATACTTTTAGGGTTTTAGGCAAAAAAGCAGGTATACCTGTTATGCTTATTGATATTTTAAAAGGGTGGACTGCCACTAACATAGCTTATTTTATTGGCGTTTCAACAACAGGTGCTTATAACTCACCTGAATACATGAACTACGCTTTAGCGCTTGGTATAGCCGCGGTTATGGGCCATTTGTTCCCAATATTTGCAGGTTTTAGAGGAGGGAAGGGTATTGCGACATTATTCGGTATGATATTGGCAATTAACCTACCCGCAGCCTTGTTTTGCGTGGGGATATTTATTACCGTTTTGTTGATTACACGCTATGTGTCATTGGGTTCTATTATGGCTGGTTTTGCATATCCTGTATGCGTTACATTCGTGTTTCCCATGTATATACGGGCCGTAATAATTTACGGTATGTGCATGTGCTTGCTTATATTGGTAACCCACCAAAAAAATATTGAGCGTCTTTTAAAAGGAACTGAATCCAAGGTTAACTTCTTTAAGCGAAAATCTGCCTAAAATAACCTGCGTTTTTTGGAAAGGACTTGTTGATAAGCATGCGGATGGGTACTAAACTATCTGCTGACCCAGCACTTGCAAAATAGCTTTTGCTTTAAGTAAGCATTCTTCATACTCTTGTTCGGCATCGGCATGGTAGGTGATTGCGCTGCCAACCTGGAAGGATAAGTATTTCTTTGTAGCGTTATACAGAATGGTGCGTATCACCACATTAAAATCAAAATCACCATCCGGGCTGAAATAGCCCATTGCGCCCGAATAAATACCGCGCTTACTGCGTTCAAGCTCTTCCATCAAACGCATCGAGCTTATTTTAGGTGCACCTGTCATGCTTCCCATCGGGAAGGTGTTTCTGATAACATCAATTGGGGTGATATTATTTTCGATCTCACAAACAACAGTAGAAACCATTTGGTGTAACTGATTGAAGCTGCGGATCTTAAAAAGTTCTTCAGCTTTTACGGTACCTTGTTTCGCGGATCGGGTAAGGTCGTTGCGTACCAGGTCAACAATCATTACATTTTCTTGCAGCTCTTTGGTGTGGCTGCGTAATTGTTGTTTGATAATTTCGTCTTCTTCGGTGGTTTTTCCTCGTTTTGCTGTTCCCTTTATCGGTTGAGAGATGAGTTTTTCATTACGCTTAGCCAAAAAACGTTCGGGCGAAGCTGATAAAATGTAATTGCTTCCCCATTTAAAAAATCCAGAGAAAGGGTTGGGGGATATTGCATTCAGTTTTGAGAAAACTTCCAAAGGATCAATCGCTGCATTCTCCGCAAAGAACTCCTGACAAAAGTTGGTTACATAAATATCGCCACGGCTAATATGCTCTTTTATTTTGTTGGCAGCATCCAGGTATTCGGTTTTGCTAAACCGGGATTGGATGTTTATGGATGATGATTCTATGGTTTGATGAGTCGGATAATTTTGTATGGCATTCAAAACGAACTGCTCATCTTCTGAGATGATCTCAACTTGGTTTTCTTTGAGTATAATAAGATGTTTAGGCGCAAAAAAATAAAGATCAGGAAACTCGAGTTCATCTGCATTAGATGATGTTAAATTTTCTACTTCATTTTTCAGGTCGTATCCGAAAAAACCGGTAATCCAGCCTGGATTTTCGGTGCGAAAATCTGCCAGCTGCTCAAATGCATTTTCTGCATTAGCTATAAGCGAGCTTTTTACTTCAATCGCAATTAGTGCATCAAATTTGGAATATCGGTCAGGAAAATTGTTTGAATCGAGGTAACAAACCGCATCAAAAGTAGATGCCCATTGCAGGGCTTTTTGTTTGAAGAGTTGCGGATTGGGTATTTGTGTGATCACTTTATATATACAGTAGTATACATTAACCCTAACGTCATTGCGAGCGATAGCGTGGCAATCCCCGGCTTTGCAGATTCTCTCTGTAAGTTTGGGATTGCCACGTTGTTACACTCCTCGCAATGACGTGAGGAAAAGTTAGTATAGTTCCAGCGTTTGTACCCTATCTGGTCCTACAGATAAATATTTTACCGGTACTTCCAGTTCTTTTTCTAAAAAGCTGATGTATGATTTAAGTCTTTCAGGTATTTCTGATAGCTCAGTGATACCTGTTAAATCCTCATTCCAGCCATCAATCTCTTTTAAAACTGGGGTAGGTTCAACAGCGCAAATATCATACGGCATGTAATCAATTGTTTCGCCTAAATAGTTATAGTGGGTGCAAGCATAAATCTTTTCAAATCCGCTTAATACATCTGCTTTGGTCATTACCAATTGAGTAACGCCATTAAGCATTATGGCGTATTTTAAAGCTGGCAGATCGATCCATCCGGTACGGCGAGGTCTTCCGCTTACGGCGCCAAATTCGTGGCCTATGCGGCGTAATTCTTCACCTGTTTCGTCGTTTAGTTCGGTAGGGAAGGGGCCGCCACCAACACGTGTGCAATAAGCTTTAAATATGCCAATAACTTCACCAATTTTATTTGGAGCTATACCTAAACCGGTACAAGCACCTGCAGTGGTAGTATTTGATGAAGTAACAAATGGGTATGAACCAAAATCAATATCAAGCATAGTGCCTTGCGCGCCTTCTGCCAATACCTTTTTGCCTTGTTTTACATATTCATTAACCAAATGCTCAGAATCAACTAGTGGGAATTGTTTAAGCAGGTCAACCGCTTCAAAAAACAATGCCTCACGCTCCGAGAAATCAGCGACATCACCATAAAGCGATTTCAGCATAGATACATGCTTATCAACCAACTTTTGGTAACGCTCTTTAAAATCAGGTAGTGTAATATCACCAATACGTAAACCATTACGTCCGGTTTTATCCATATAAGTTGGGCCGATACCTTTTAAAGTAGATCCGATTTTACCTTCGCCCATCTTTTTTTCAGATGCAGCATCAAGCAATTGGTGGGTAGGCAAAATTAAATGCGCCTTTTTGGCTATCACCAGGTTTTTCTTCGCTAAAAGATCATACCCGGCATCTTTTAATTTTTCTATTTCTTTTTTAAGGGTGATAGGGTCAATAACCACACCGTTGCCTATAAGGTTAAGCGTGTTATTAAAAAATATACCTGAAGGGATTGTATTCAGTACATATTTTTTGCCATCAAATTCCAAAGTGTGACCAGCATTTGGCCCGCCCTGAAATCGTGCGATCATATCGTAACCGGCGCTAAGTACGTCGACAATTTTTCCTTTACCTTCATCGCCCCATTGGAGGCCTAATAATACGTCAACAGCCATTTAAATATCTATTCGATTGTTAATGAAAGGTGGCAAAGTTATATTTTTCTATCACAAAACCCTGCCTTAAGTTTTTCACAATTACCATAAAGGTTTAAAGAGTGGTGTTTTATCTCGAATTTAAGCAGATCACCCATCATACTTTGTATTTGTTGGATGCGCGGATCGCAAAATTCTACTACTTTTCCACAATCCAGGCAGATGATATGGTCATGTTGTTTATAGCCGTACGACTTTTCGAACTGGGCCATGTTTTTACCAAACTGATGTTTGGTAACCAAATCGCACGATACCAATAGTTCTAAAGTATTGTACACCGTAGCGCGGCTTACACGGTATTTTTTATTTTTCATGTGGATGTACAACGACTCCACGTCAAAGTGATCACTTCTGGAATAAATTTCTTCGAGTATGGCAAAACGCTCAGGGGTTTTCCTGAGGTTTTTATTTTCGAGATAAGCCTCAAAAATTTTCTTAACCAATGCAATGGTTTCTACTTGCGACATTATTGGATTATTAACTTGTAAAGGTAGTTAATTTGTTGATTAAGTTGATTAAGTGAGTAGGTTACTCATGATTTTTTGACTGAAATTAAACTTAATCAACCTACTCACTAATCACTTATTTAACTATTTTCTTTAAGATGCTTTTTCTATTGAATCAAAACGGGTAACGGTGCTGATGCCTTTTATCATCTTTAAACGTTTGGTCAGGTTGTCAAGGTGATGTGTATCGTTAACATAAATCATTACAGTTCCTTCAAAAATTCCGTTATCACTATCAACAGTAATAGAGCGTATGTTTACTTTAAAATCGTGTGATATTACGGTAGTTAGCTGATTTATTAAGCCAACCTCGTCAATGCCCGTAATACGCAGGCCGGTTAAAAATGCAAGCTCCTGTTGGTTTGTCCATTTGGCTTTTACCACACGGTAGCCATAATTTGCCATCAATTTAGCAGCATTAGGGCAATTGGTGCGGTGTATTTTTATACCATCGCTCACAGTAACAAAACCAAAAACATCATCACCGGGGATAGGGTTACAGCAGTTGGCTAGCTTGTAGTCAATCTTCTGCATATCCTCGCCGATCAAAAGCATATCTGCATCTTTTGCTTTCAGGGTTCTTACCAGGCTTTGTACCTGCTCAGCTTCTATTTTATCCTGCGGCTTGTTTTCTATTACCTTTTCAGATGCCTGATACTCCTTCAGGTCCTTCATGTCGATAGTGCCTTTCGCTACCTCGAAAAACAGATCGAGTGTTGACGGCAGCTTAAAATAATAGCTAAGTTTATGTATGTTTTCGGAGTTGTAGGTTATTTTTAATGATTTCAACTTCCGCTCCAATATCTCTTTGCCGGTTTCAGCAATGCGGCGTTTTTCTTCTTTTAGGGATGATTTTATTTTAGCCTTAGCTTTTGCTGTAACTACAAAATTAAGCCAGTCTTCTTTAGGTACTTGCTTGCTTGAGGTGATGATCTCCACCTGATCGCCATTTTGCAATTTATAGCTAAGCGGTACCAATTTATGGTTTACTTTGGCGCCAATACAGCTGGCGCCTACATCGGTATGTATCTCAAAAGCAAAATCTAACGCGGTAGCATTTAGTGGCAATTGTATAAGCGCGCCTTTTGGTGTGAAAATGAATATCTCGTCAGAAAACAAGTTCATCTTGAAATCATCCAAAAAGTCTAAGGCATTTGATTCCGGGTTTTTAAGCAGATCCCTAACCTTTTGTACCCAAAGGTCCAGACCACTATCGGTTGAAGATTCTTTGTATTTCCAATGCGCGGCGAAACCCTTTTCGGCAATTTCGTTCATGCGTTTGGTACGGATCTGTACCTCAACCCATTGTCCGCGTGGTCCCATTACTGTAGTATGTAATGATTCATAGCCATTTGCTTTTGGCGATGATATCCAATCGCGCAAACGATCCGGATTAGGCCTGTATAGATCAGTAACTATGGAATATGCTTTCCAGCAATCGGCTTTTTCATTTTCCGGTGTGCTGTCCAATATTATCCTGATAGCAAAAAGGTCATACACTTCCTCAAAAGGAATGGCCTTTTTCTTCATTTTATTCCAGATGGAATGGATAGATTTCGGCCTGCCAAAAACATCGGCAACCAAGCCCTGTCCTTCAACTATTTTCTTAACCGGTTCACTAAAATCACGAATAAATTTCTCGCGTTCGGCTTTTTTCTCGTTCAGCTTATTTTTGATGAATTGGTAGGTTTCGCGCTCCATGTATTTCATGGACAGGTCTTCCAATTCAGATTTTATTGCATATAAACCCAGACGGTGGGCAAGTGGAGCATATAAATAAACTGTTTCTGACGATAGTTTAAGCTGCTTATCGCGCGGCATAAACTCCATGGTACGCATGTTATGCAGGCGGTCGGCAAGTTTTATCAGTATAACCCTAACGTCATCAGCCAGGGTAAGCAACATCTTACGGAAGTTTTCTGCCTGTAACGAGCTATTGGTATCAAATACGCCGGATATTTTAGTTAGGCCATCAATAATTTTGGCTACTTTTTTACCGAATTCTCTTTCAATATCATCAAGTGTAACATCAGTATCCTCAACCACATCATGCAGCAGAGCACAAACTATGGATGTAGTGCCTAAACCTATCTCCTCAGCAGCAATTTGAGCCACAGCGATAGGATGGTATATATAAGGTTCGCCGGATTTGCGGCGCATATCAGAATGGCTCTCCAAAGCCATATCGAAAGCCTTGCGTATCATGCGTTTATCACCTTTTTCAAGGGTTGATTTACAGGCACGCAGCAAAGCACGATATCGTTTTAAAATCTCGTTCTTTTCAACTTCTAAATCTATCACCAAGTCTTTCATCCTGCAGTTTTAACAAAAAATAAGTATAAAAATTGTAACAAAAATTATAAATCAGGCCATATTTCAAAATACAAAATAAATTGCATTATTTTTGTATAGGTAAAAATATGAAATTTATTGGTTTCTTGTTGGTGTTTTGTTGTATGGTTGGCGCTGCTATAGCCCAAGCACCAAAACCAGCGCCTATGAATATGGGCAAAAATGATACCATTAAAACCTATGTCACTATGCTTGATGGTAAACCCGTGCCATGGATAATGTATGGTGAAATAAGAATAGTAGATACACGTATTTTTAAGAGTGATGCCGACCGTGCTGCCTATAACCAATTAGAGTATAATGTGCGTAAAGTTATACCTTATGCACACTTTGCCGGTGCAAGATACCGCCAATTACAACGCGACCTTGCCCTTACGGCTGATAAACATAAACAGAAGGAATTAGTTGCTGCTTGCAATAACCAGATAAAAGATCTTTTTAAGAAAGAAGTTGAAAACCTGACAATAAGTCAGGGGGAAGTGTTGATAAAACTAATTGACCGGGAAACAGGTAGCACCAGCTACGATTTGGTTAAAGAATTAAAGGGCGGCCTTGATGCATTTATGCTTCAATCTGTTGCACGGGTGTTTGGCCATAACCTTAAAGAAACCTATGACCCTGACGAGGATAGGGACATAGAAAATATCCTTATAAAACAAGGATATGATTCGTCTAAAAATTAATAATGGATAACAAGAGCATCTACCAGTTCGATATCAAGAAGATTGATGGCGAAGACATAAACCTATCGGCATATAAAGGTAAAGTACTTTTAATAGTTAATACAGCATCGCAATGTGGATTTACTCCGCAACTGAAAGATTTGGCGGCCTTAAAGAATGAATTTAAGGATACTGATTTTGAAATATTAGGACTTCCATCTAACGATTTTGGTGGTCAGGAGCCTTTGGATGGCGCTGCTATAGCTACTTTTTGCGAAAATTATGGTTCAAATTTTCCTGTATTTGATAAGATAAGGGTTAGGGGGCCATATGCCCATCCACTGTATAAATTTTTGAGCGATAAAAAGGAGAACGGTAAATTCAGTTCGGTACCAAGATGGAACTTCCATAAATTTTTAATTGATAAAGATGGTATAGTGCAGGATTTTTTCTATCCGTTTACTAAGCCAAATACATCAAAGATTAAAAAGAAAATTCAACGCTTATTAGCCGTTACCAAATAACATGAAATTAGATATATTAGTATTGCCTGTACACCCTGATGATGCTGAGTTAGGATGCGCCGGAACTATTTTAAAACATATTGCACTGGGCCATAAAGTTGGTATTGCTGATTTAACTAAAGGTGAACTGGGCACAAGGGGAACCGCCGAAATTCGCGAACAGGAAGCTAGCAAAGCTGCTAATATATTAGGATTATCGGTTAGGGAGAATATAGGTATACCTGATGGTTTATTTACGAATACGCCCGAATATCAATTAAAAGTAATTGAATCTATCCGTAAGTATCAACCGGATATTATTATAACCAATGCTTATCATGACCGGCATCCTGATCACGGAAGAGCTAATGAGTTAGTTGAAACATCTGCGTTCCTATCAGGCTTACGCAGGATAGAAACCAGTTTTGACGGAAGACCCCAGGAAG
Organism: Bacteroidota bacterium; assembly: GCA_013287375.1. Lineage (GTDB taxonomy): Bacteria > Bacteroidota > Bacteroidia > Sphingobacteriales > Sphingobacteriaceae > Mucilaginibacter. The sequence goes on from JABDDX010000016.1 coordinate 37,518, forward strand.
CTTGGCGCCCAAAAATGGTTCTGCATTTTATACAGGACCGTTATATTGAACCCGATATTATAATTGATGTTACTGAATATTGGGATAAAAAGATTGAAAGCATATTAGCTTATGGCTCACAATTCTTTAATCCTGGTTGGAATGAAGATGAGCCACAAACCTATATTTCATCGCCCGATTTTATAAAAATAGTTGAAAGCCGTGCAATGGAGTTTGGTAAAAGCATTCAGGCCAAGTATGGCGAAGGCTTTACTTCAAGAAAATTGTTGGGCGTTGATAATTTGTTTGCGTTAAGGTAACTCGGTAGTAGTTATACGGCAACGTATTCAAATCGGTTATTATCCTTACTTCTTTCTCTTTTGAGTTTATGCTCATTAGCCAATTTTAATAAAATTCCCGATAATTCGGAGGTCTTAAAATCCGAATCGAAATTCTCTTTACAATACTCGGCTATTGAAGATATAGATCGTGCTGTATGAAAAAAATCGCCGCCTAAAAGTTGATTTAATACTTTTGTAGCGCCCGGTTTTTTACGGTTTTGAGAGAAAGGATAATCCTCCGTATCGTCTGCTTTTTTGTGGATTTTCTTGATTAAAAAGTCGGCTCCTTCAGCATCAGTTTTGTCAAAATCAACAAGTACATCCAGTAACCTGTCAACAATTTTTAACTGTACCGCTTCGGATTTAAACGCGTTAACAACTTCAGCGATTTCTGTAAGTTGTTTTTTTAGCTTTTCAATGTGTTTGCTCATAATAATTGCCGTTGCTATTATTTATGGCTTATAATAATTACCCCTGTAAGAAATCAGTAATAAGCCCTTTAAAATACTTCCTTTAACGTTAGCGAACGATTATAGTATTTTTTTAAATAAAAAAGCACCTATTTGGGTCAAAAACAGGTGCTTGTAGCAATATTATTACAGTATTATAAATGAGGGACTATTTTTTGAAGTATTTCTAATCCCTCATCAATATGTTTTTTCTCAATAATAAGTGCGGGTCTAAACCGGATGCTTTTTTCGCCACAACCTAAAAACATTACGTTGTGTTCTAACCCGGTATCGATAAATTTATCGCGCATACTCTTATTGGGAAAATCAAAAGCTGTTAATAGTCCTTTACCCCGAATGTTGGTAATAGTGGTGTGTTTTTCAGCAATATCTGCAAGTTGATCCTGTAAATAATCACCCATTTTGGCGGCGTTATCGCACAGATTATCCTCAGCAATAATTTCCATTATTTTGGATGACCGTACCATATCAACCAAACTACCGCCCCATGTTGAATTAATACGGGAAGATATTTTAAATACGTTATTTTCTATTTCATCAATGCGCCTACTGGCTAGTATGCCGCATACCTGCATCTTTTTACCAAAGGCAATAATGTCAGGGCGCGCATTTTCGCCAAAGTGTTCATGACACCAAAATTTTCCGGTTAAGCCAACACCGGTTTGTACTTCATCGTATATCAGCAATGCTTCGTTTTCATCTGCTAATTGCCTCAACTTTTCCATGAATTCTTTACGTAGGTGGTTATCACCCCCTTCAGATTGTACCGGTTCTATAATAATAGCGCATATGTCATCCTTATTATCTTCAAATGCTTTTTTTATTTGGGCGATGGATAATTCCTCTCGCCTCAATAAATCCTCATGATTGCTATCCGAGTAAGGGAAATTCATGTATGGTGTTGAGACCCTTGGCCAATCAAATTTGGCGAACCACTTGGTTTTAACCGGTTGTGTATTGGTAAGGCTAAGGGTGTAACCTGAGCGGCCATGGAAGGCATGCTCAAAATGTATCACCTGGAAGCCTTTTTCCTTGGTGTAGCCCTTCGCGAAGTTCTTCTGCACCTTCCAGTCCATCGCAACTTTTAAAGCGTTCTCAATGGCTAATGAGCCGCCTGAGATGAAGAATGCGTGTGGCAGGTAATCAGGAATGCCAACCTTGTCAAACATATCAACAAACTGCGCGTATTGCGTAGTGTATATGTCGGAATTTGATGGGTTGGTCATAGCTGCCAGCATCAGGTTCTTTTTGAACTCTTCATCATTCACCATCTTAGGGTGATTATATCCCAAAGGCACCGATGCAAAGCAGGTGAAAAAGTCGAGCAGGGTGCGGTTATACTTCGCGTCGTAAATATAAACACCCTTACTTTTTTCCATATCAAAAGTTAAGTCGAAGCCATCAGCCAGCACATGCTTATTTAAAGCAGCCTGAACATTTTCTGGGGATACAAGCAGGTTATACATAGTAAATCGGTTTTATCAAATTTACTAAAA
>JABDDX010000017.1 GCA_013287375.1 Bacteroidota bacterium
GATCTTATCCGCCAATTCTTAGGCGAGTCATTCCTGCTATCGTTTATTGGCGTAATTATCGCTTTACCGCTATTGTGGCTGGCATTGCCTTACCTCAATCAAATCACCCAAACGCCAATCCATTTATCCTTTTTTGCCGACTATCGTCTATGGCTGATGCTGGTTTCCCTTATTTTGGTCACCGGTTTTGTTGCAGGCAGCTACCCGGCGTTTTACTTGTCGGCATTTAAGGCTATCAAAGTAATCAAAGGCAATTTCACCAGCCAGGTGTCAGCAGCAGGTATTCGCCGTTCATTGGTGGTATTTCAATTCGTATTGTCTATTGTATTAATTACCGGTATCATCATTATATACAGCCAGCTTAATTATATCAAGTCAAAAGATCTGGGTTTTGATACCAATCAAAAACTTGTATTTAATTTCTACACAAACGATACCCAGGCCCAAATGCCTGCACTGGCTAATGATTTAAAACAACTAGCCGGAGTTAAAACGGTTACCAGTGCCGATAATTACCTCAGCCAGTTTGTAATGCGCGATCACGGCGTTTACCCGGCCGGAGGTAATATGACAACAGCTGTTGATGCCCAGAATATCGACTGCGACCAGTATTTTGTAAAAGCCAGCGGTATTAAACTTGTTGGCGGTCGCGACTTTATGCAAGGCGACTCTGGTAAAGTACTTATTAACCAAACCCTTGCCAAACGCTTAAATTTAACAGCCGAAACCGCACCCGGAACCCGGCTATATACCCAATATAACGGCCCGGCAACATTTGTTACCGTTGCTGGTGTAATGAAAGACTTTAACTATAACTCATTGCACGAAGAAGTGCACCCGTTCATGCTGGTATATGATAAAACCGCCGCCGACCTTAATTGCATGATAGTATCAGCCAATACCAAGGATTATAAAGCGCTGTTAAGTCAGATAGGCGCTATATGGCAAAAAGATCTGCCTTCTGTACCTTTTGAATACTCCTTTTTGGATGACGATGTACAAAAGCAGTACGAAACCGAAATTGTACTATCGCAGATCATCAATTCATTTACCCTCATCGCCATCCTGATCTCTTGCCTTGGACTGTTTGGTTTGGCTGCCTTCAGCGCCGAGCAACGCAATAAGGAAATAGGTATCCGCAAGGTATTAGGTGCTAGTGTGGCAGGCATAGTGCAACTGCTATCTAAAGATTTTTTAAAGCTGGTTATAGTATCATTCATCATCGCCACACCAATAGCCTGGTACGGCATGAACAAGTGGCTGCAATCCTTCGCCTACCGCATCCCACTAAGTTGGTGGATGTTTGCCCTGGCGGGGATGATAGCCGTATTTATCGCCCTGTTTACCGTAAGCACCCAAGCCATACGCGCAGCTTTAACCAACCCTGTAAAAAGTTTAAAATCGGAGTAAGTTAACGTTTTTACCCTCTTTCCGGCTTGCCGGAGAGAGGGTCGAACAGCGCAGCGCATTCGGGGTGAGTCAGCTCTTCGACAGGCATCTGCGCTAGGACTGCCGGATTTCTGAATTTAAAACGTATTGTATTCAAATTCCAATGTGCTGTTATTAAATTCTGATGATAAATCAAATTGAAGTCTGGCCAGTAAACCTAAAGCTTTAACATTATTATTATTCGTAATGGCAATAATTCTTTTTAGTCTCATATCATTTAACCCAAAATTAACGGCTATCTTAATTGCTGATGTCATGTAGCCCAGTCCTCTAAACTCTTGTCTCATGATACAGCCAAGCTCTCCTGTATCATTATCAAAACCACGGTAATAGCCACAAGTTCCTATAATTATATTTTTTTTCCTGTCTGCTATGCCCCAGTGAATAGAGTTGCCATCGTGGTAATCCTTATCAATTCTGTTTTGTATCTCAATTGCATCCCGTTCCGTAAGCGCATACTTACCATCGTAAACTGATATTTCTATAATATCTTTAATATCACCCGGCAAAATTTCCCGCATAATAATATTATCTGAGTACAAAACCGGAAAATGTTGATAGGGCGGTTTATTAATATGCATTATTCAAATGTTACGCAATACAATATATAGATTAGCCCGGTGTAACAAGCACTAACCCTATAACGACTTTAATTTATACCTCTTATTTAATTTATGCACCTCGCGTTCAAGCAGGTTAATGGATTCGCCTATGGTTAGCACCATGTTTTCAAGCGTATTGATCACCGGCTGAATAATTGCCGAATACTTCCCGATAGCTATCCATATTTCCTGAATGTCGGCTACAGCCGGATTAAAATATTTATCCGACTCATCATTTTGGCAAACAAGCAGCTCTTTTTCCACAATGATATTCTCTATCCTGCAAAAAACGATCCCGGTCAATGTTACAACTATATATATATCGTTTGATGACGCTATCTGAGAAAAATCGGTTAGCTGCCTGCCAATAAGTATATCACCCGGATAAAGGTGCTTAAGACTTTCGCTATTATCAATTGTAAAACCACGGCAGGTACAGCTCTCTTTGATTAATGAGTCCGGGATGTCAAATATCGGCAAGCTGTTTAAATAAGTAACGTCATGCAGCCGATGTACATAGTTTAAAGAATCATTTACCGTAAGTATACGTTTTGAGGTTGCTGAACTTGCACGTGGAAGCTCCTTTGAAAACCCTTGTTTTTTAAATACCTGCCTGCTGGCTGCTAAAAAATCCGGCCCATGTAAAAGCCAATCATACGTTTTGCTATAATAACTGGCAATTACGCTCAATGCTTCATATGTCGGAAATTGGTTTCCGAGCTCAATTTGTGAATAATTACTCCTGGATATATTTAGCAAATTGGCTATAAATGCCTGAGAATAATTATTTTCAACTCGTAAAGCTTTAATTCTTTGACCTATATTTTTCTTTGACAGGATTTCTTGCATATTAAATATTTTTTGTTTTATTTTACGATAACCTTATAGCAATTAATTCTAATGCAAATTATCATCCATTTTTAAAATGATTGATAAACATAGTTTAAGTCTTAAGAAAATCAGATATAAATACATGGCTTTATGCAAAATAAAATCGAAAATAATCGCCTAAACATTCCGTACTTTATAATTGATGGACTTAAAAATATAGTTTCTTTTAACTTAAGTACCGCTGGCGATATAAAACTATCATTACTCGAGCCACCCCAAATAGGGCAATCATTTGTAGATATTATTCCACAGGAACAAGCATCTTATATCTCTAACATTATCGATAAATGCCTGTCCGGTCGAACGATAATAGCCGACAACGACATTGCAAGCAAAATAATAAAGACCCATTTTAAATTTCAATTCCTGTTTATTCCTTTATCTATAAACACTACTTCTCATTACGCGGCTTGCTTAATAATACCCAATGCCTATCAACCCGATTCTCAATTCTCCAATTACGACTATTCAAGTTTAGCCTCTCATGGATTACGCGGCCCTGTAAGTAATATACTCAGCCTTTCCAATTACGACAATTACCCGCAGTTAAAATCCTACGAAGCCCTGAAAATAAAGTCTTTACTAAAAAATATTTACGCTCAGGCTGAAAAGCTTAACGATGTGATTGTGTCCCTTAATTATTTGATTAACAACGACAAGGCGGCTTTTGCAGAAGATACAAATATCGAAAAATTTATGGTCAGTAACCTTGTCCTTGTCGACGATGATCCATTAGTGAACAAGATGCATAAAATGCTGCTCAAAAAATATCATGCTAACATAGCTGTAATAGATTTTAACAGCCCTCAAAAAGCATTGGAACACATAGCTGTTCACCATACCGAACTTATATTTCTGGATATTAATATGCCCGAGATTGATGGGTGGGAGTTTTTGAGCAGATTGAAAAAACACTCTTTAAAAGCGAAAGTGATTATAGTTTCATCCTCAATAGATCCGGCTGAAAAAAACAAAGCCTATTTACACGATTGCGTGAAAGACTTTATCAGTAAACCGCTAACCCGCGAAAAATTAAATAAACTTTTCCTTGAAAATGCCTAAACCATGGAAACACTACAAAAAACCGAAATTTCTGTTTCGCCCCAAATTATACATGAGCGTTGCAGATACTGCAATTCACCTTCAGTAAATCGTATACCAAGAGGGAAATTAGTAAAGGAGCTGTTTTTTTGGCTGCCTATAAGGCACTATATCTGCTATCGCTGTATAAGAACTTTTTACAGAAAAAAAATAACCAGGCACGCAATTAAGCAAAATACATTACAATAATCACCCGGCATAAAATCATACTTAAATACAACCCGGCATTAAACGCCAATAAAACAAATGGACAATATAAAGGATAAACACACAGCTAAAACTTATAACTAATGATAGATAACACACTTTATTTTTTAAGAGCCCAGCTAAGCGTTGGCAATGCATGGCAAAATATTGCCGTGTACTCCATATTAGCGCTTTTGGTAAAAGTTGTACTCGTACAACATTCGTTGTTAAAAACACGGCACAAACCCGATACCTCTACAACCGATACCGGCACTAAGAAGCATAAGCGCAAAAACAAGTTCCCCGCACTCCGCACCCGCTCCTCGCATCTATAAGGCCGGCTTAGGTATTTTTCTGCCGCTCACCATCATATATATCCCATAACAGGTGGTAGCGATGGCAATTCCTACACCCGTAAAAGCGGAAGTTCCGGTTTCTGTAAGTGTTTTGTTAAGTGTTAAAACAATGGCTAAAATAGCCACAATGGTACTCCATGTTGCCAGGTAATAATCAAACGTACGTTTAAACACCTTTGCAAGCGGGTAAAAATGCAACCCTACCACCAATGCCAAAACAGGTATTGTCAGTTCAGGATGCCCAATATTAACAACAATATTTATACCGATGAATATCCCCAGCCCCTCGGCGCCGAAAATTATCCCAAACCATTTTCCAATCCGCTTCTCTTCGGCTAAATCCGCTTCCGATATCAGCTTGGGATAATATGGCGCTACCCTATAAAGCTTCACAGCATTTACAATAAACAACACACTAAATACGGGAAAGATTAATAAGGCAAACCAGTAATTACCCGCCGCCAAACCATGGTAAGCGATGCCCGACCATATTAAAGTAAAAACAGCCATCATAACCAAGCCAGTGGCAATTCCTTTTACGGCCGCAGCCGGAATTATACGAGTTTCATTTTCCATGCGATAAGAGATTGAACCCGAAGATAATAAAAGTGTTGTAAAGTTCCCCTCTCGGGAGGGGCCAGGGGTGTGTTTCGCCAAGCGACAAACTATGTAAATCTCCCTGCGAGCCATTCTCATCTATCATCTGTGCCTCAGCATGACATCCTTTTTTAATCTTCCGAACACTTATAATGAAAACACCGACCACACGCTGAATATATACAATAATGACTTATATAATTTGGCTGTTAATTTCATTTTGGTAGATTTATATATGCCTCCTAAAGCAAAACCTTCCAATTTCACAAGAAAAGATTACGTCACTTTAATAATTTCAATAACTGCATTGGCTATATCATTATTTGCATTTTATTACAATAATATTAGGGTGTCAGATAGAATGAGCGTAAAAATACTTGATTTAGATTTAAAAAGGGATACTAGCAAGGGTGTAGATGGAGACACAGCCATCATAAAGGTTGCTTTTTTCAACTCTGGAAATAGGCAATCAATTATTCTTACACCCTCTTATCAAATGTCCGATACCATTAACACAAACAACCAAGTGCTACATTATGGAGATATAGATAACGATAATCAGTTCCCGATAATTCTGGAGCCCAATCAAGTAAAAATTGTTAATTTAAAACTCGGTTATTATTGGGTTAACTTTAATCACGGTAAGCTAAAAGAAACATGGGCAAGTGGAACTTCATTTTATCTAACCTATTGTCGGTTTAAGTTTTCTGCAATAGACTCTAAAGGCATGACTCATAGTAAGTATGGGGATTATGAAATATATTTGGGGACTGATGCTATGGGATTTAGAGAAGTCGGGCCTTCATATTATAAAAAAAATGTCTCTCCCTTTAAAAAAATAGATATATTTTAACATATTCTTCCGCCAAAGCCCGCATGCCGCATATACAAAACAACAACCTTCCTAAATAAAGTCGCATCAAAATATCTCAATCATAATCCCGTTATCAATTGTAAATTAGCAGTTTACTAACCAATTCACCAAAAAACCAAAACCAATGCCTGCTTCACCCCAAAAACTATTTAGCTACGCTTGCAAGTTTGCATTCGTGCTTATTCTTACTGCAGTACTTAGTACTAATGTTAATGCAAACAACCCAACGCATCTGCGGCACAAAGTAATTTTAACCGACGATACTCCCCTGAAAGCTTTTGAAGGGATCTATCAATCAAAAGACAATCCGTTTTCTGTATTTAAAATTACTGCAGTTGGCGATAAATTGCTGGCAAAAGCATTTGAAGGCGAGCAACAGTTTACGCTAACCCGCAAATCCGACCTTAGTTTTGAAAGTCCCGACGAGGATGGCGATGAAACCATGACGGTTGTTTTCTCAAAAAATGAAGCCGGCGAAATTACCGGGGCCCTGGTAGCAGGCCGGCAACAATGGAATAAAATTAAAAGTTATACGCCTCCGGCAGAGGTAAAACTCACCGCAGATCAGCTTAAAGCCTTCGAGGGTAAATACGAGTTTGAACAAAAAAAGGGCACCTATTTGCAAATCACTGCCACCGCAGATGGTTTAACACTTAAACAGCTTTGGGATGGCCGCGAAATAAATTTTATTGCCATTGGCGAACAGAGCTTTTTAAACAAGCAAATAGGGTTCCCTTTAGTATTCACCAAAGATGCAAATGGCGCTGTAGTTAAGGTTTTAGCCTTTGGCAGGGATTCATGGGATAAGGTAAAAGAATAAGCAACCCTGCGCTTTCCAACTTCGGACGGCTATGACTGTAGTCTGAGACTACAGTCCACAAATATCACCCATAAAAAAAGCCCGGGACTTTCATCCCGAGCTTTCTAATATATTTCTTAACGAATTATCCGTTAGCTACCAATTTATTCACACTCCTGTAAACAAAAGTGTTAAATATATGCCTGCGTGCAAAACGGCCCGGTGAGTCAGCGTTGATCAGTTTGCGGTAAGTTTCTTTAGGTACATCGAAGTATTCGTAAACACTCTCATCGCTAAAGTAAATCTTCAGCACCTGCGATTTATATTCAAAATCCAATATGCCTGCGTTTGCGGTAGTATTATTATATTCTTCCGAAGACTGGTCGATAGTTTCAGGCGCTATGCTTACCAAAAAGTGGTAGGCCTCAATAATAGTTTTGCTTTTTTCTTCAGCTTCCAGCTTTTCTTCGGGGCTTTCCTGAAATTTATCCGGGTGCCAGGTTTTCATCATCCCGCGATAAACGGTTTTCAGTTCCTGTAATTCCGCTTCCTTGGTTACGCCTAAAAGTTTTCTGTAGTCAACAATTTTTTTCATGATATCAATTCTTCGTCTGTAAATACTTATTGATGAACAGATACCAATCAAAAACAATCCCGGCCTTTCCAAAAATAATTTTGCAAAGGTACGCTTTTGAAAGTCAATAATTTAGAAAATTTTAAAATGATAATATTAGGTTAATACACGGCGTAAACTACTCACCCCGACTACGCTTCGCTGGCCGGCCCTCTCTTCGCCTTTGGCGGAAAGAGGGCGAAACGTTTTAAACTGATTTTCTTAACGCTTTTCTTCCTTCCCCTCTTTCCGCGCAGCGAAGAGAGGGGAGATCAAGCGACTTAGCGATGATCGGGTGAGTCAACCGCAAGCAAGGTTGTCACTAGGTAAAACAAAAATCGGGTGAGTTACCTGCACAGCTCCCAAATCTTCACTGCCTCAACCGCCTCTTTCACATCATGCACCCTTAAAATATCAGCGCCTTTAGTTAGCGCTATGGCATTCAATGCTGTTGTACCATTCAAAGCCTCTTCTGCAGTAACACCCAGTTCGTTATAGATCATCCGCTTGCGCGATATTCCCACCAAAACCGGCAATTGTAGTACATTAAAATCCTGCAAGCGCTTCATCAGCGTATAGCTATGCTCCGATTTCTTGGCGAAACCAAAACCGGGGTCGATGATCACATCCTTCACCCCAAGCTGTTTTAGCTGATGATACTTCTTTACAAAATAATCAAACACCTCATCAAACACATTCTCATACTCAGCCTGCTGAACCATATTTTGCGGCGTGCCCTTCATGTGCATTAAAATATAAGGCACCTGCAACTTGGCAACGGTGGCAAACATATCCCCATCCAGTTCCCCGCCCGATATATCATTGATCACATGCGCCCCGGCATTTATCGCCGCCTCTGCAACTGCCGCACGAAAAGTATCTATCGATAAAACAGCATCCGGGTAAGCAGCCACAATAGCTTCAACCGCAGGCAAAAGTCTATCAATTTCTTCCTGCGCTGATATATCCGCCGCACCCGGACGCGAGGAGTAAGCGCCGAGATCTAAAAATGCAGCGCCATCTCTTAACATCCTTTCGGCCTGGGCAAGTATAGCTTCTACATCCTGCTTACGGCTGCCTGCAAAAAAAGAATCCGGAGTAAGATTAATTATCCCCATTACTTTGGGTTGGCTTAAATCTATCAATTTACCACCCGCGTTTAGGGTAACCTTTTTATGAAAAAACGTATCTTTAGCCACAGATTTTTTGTTGTAAAGGTAAAACATCTTTATAAATTAACAGCGGCAACAAACCCACACATTACAATACTTTGAGCAATACATCTATAGAGTACGACGCGGTAATAAACACCTGTAAAGGGCTTTTCATCAAAAAAACCCACGACTACGGCACGGCATGGCGCATACTTCGCCCGGAGTCCATAACCGACCAGATTTTTATCAAAGCGCAGCGTATCCGCACCCTCGAAGAAAAAAAAGTATCTAAGGTTGATGAAGATATCACCAGCGAATACATCGGCATCGTAAACTATTGCGTTATCGCCATGATGCAACTGGAATCAACTGCTGATACGCCACTGGAAATTCCGGCAGAGCAGGCAGGTGCCCTATTCGACGCGAAGGTGAAGGAAACCAAGGAACTAATGTCCGCCAAAAACCACGATTACGGCGAGGCCTGGCGCGATATGCGCATCAGCTCTCTAACCGATCTGATCCTGATGAAACTACTGCGTGTAAAGCAAATTGAAGATAACAAAGGCCAAACCCTCGCATCCGAAGGCATAAAGGCCAATTATCAGGATATGCTAAACTACGCCGTTTTTGCGTTAATAAAACTTACACCGGCTCCTTAATACAGGCACAAATATCATGGCAAAAACCAAAGCAGGCAGCAATTCTTCAATTATATGGGCATCACGCATATTCGTAGGGCTGCTGTTTATTTTTTCAGGGCTGATAAAAGCTAATGACCCACTTGGTTTTTCCTATAAACTGGAAGAATACTTCGAGGTTTTCCATATCACTTTTTTAAATGATCTGGCGCTTAGCCTTGCCATTATTTTATGTGCTTTGGAGATGATCCTCGGCTTTGCCCTGCTGATCGGCGTCCGCGCCAAACAGGTAGCCTGGGGATTATTACTGCTGATTATTTTCTTTGCCTTTCTAACGTTCTATTCCGCTGCATTTAAGGTGGTAACTACCTGCGGTTGTTTTGGCGACGCGATTGTGTTAACGCCATGGCAGTCGTTCAGCAAAGATTTGGTTTTGTTACTGCTGATCATTGTCCTGTTCCGCAACCGCGATAGGATCAATCCACTATTCAAACCCAAAACAGGTGATTATTCATTAATAATAGCCACCGTTGTTGCCTTGGGCGTTGGCTTTTATACCTACAATTATTTGCCGGTGCTTGATTTTCTGCCTTATAAAATTGGCGCCAATATCCCCGATGAGATGAAAACCCCTCCCGGTGCGCCAACGGATGAGTACGAAGAGATCTATCAGCTTAAAAATAAAACTACCGGTGCTACCAAGTCGATGAATGATAAGGAATACATCAAAAGCAACATTTGGAAGGACAGTACCTGGCAGATCATCGGCACGCCCGAATCTCACCTGATTAAAAAGGGTTTCACTCCAAAAATTCAGGACTTATCCATACAGGATGCCCAGCGGAACGATTATACCAAAGAACTGTTATCAAACCCATTCTACAGCCTTGTAATTGTAACCGACGATCTGCACAAAGCAAACCTCACTGCCCTAAGCAGTCTCAACGCGCTTTGCATCAACCTGATTCAGAATTACAATATGCGTACCATCCTGCTCACCTCAAATTCAGCCGCAGATGCCGAGGCTTTTGCCAAAGCGCATCATTTGGTTAGCGAAATTTATTATGTAGATGGCGTACCGCTAAAATCAATGGTGAGGGCAAATCCGGGTGTGATGTTATTGAAGAATGGTACCATCGTCAACAAATGGCATTACCATACCGTACCGACTTATGATGAACTGGTAAAAAAATACCTCCAAAACCAATAACCATGTTAACCTACCTGCTGCGCAAACTAGTATATGGGCTCGCGGTAATGCTGGGTATTGTAGTGGTAGTATTTTTCCTGTTTAACATTTTACCTGTTGATCCAGCCCGAATGACACAGGGTCAGCGCGCCGATGTACAATCCCTGCAAGCCGTCCGCAAGGAATTTGGTTTGGATAAACCCATCCCCGTACAGTTCGCTTATTATTTGAATGATCTTTCGCCTATCGGCATCCACGCCAATACGCGGGAAGAACAGCAGCGCTATCACTATATAAAATTATTTCCGGTTTCAGCCACAAATGTTGTCGCCCTAAAATGGCCTTACCTGCGGCGTTCATACCAAACCCGAAAGGATGTCACCTCGCTTTTGATAGAAGTTGTACCTAACACCCTGGTACTGGCCACAACCGCCATGCTCTTCGCCATCATCATCGGCGGCTTTTTAGGCATCATCAGCGCAGTGCATCAAAATACATGGATCGACCGACTAGCAGTAGGCTTTTCAACCCTGGGCATCTCCGCGCCGTCGTTCTTCGCCGGTATCATCATCGCCTGGATATTTGGTTTTGTGCTGAGTAAATACACCGGGCTCAATATGTCAGGGAGTTTATACAGTTATGATCCTTTTCAGGGAGAGGTACTCACACTAAAGAATTTAATTCTGCCGATGGTCACCCTCGGCCTTCGTCCACTGGCTATCATCGTACAACTCACCCGCAGCGCCATGCTGGATGTTTTGGGTCAGGATTATATCCGCACCGCCAAAGCAAAGGGATTAAGCGATAACGCCATCATCTACCGCCATGCCCTAAAAAACGCACTTAACCCGGTTATAACCGCTGTGGCCAATTGGTTCGCGGGTTTAATGGCAGGTTCCTTTTTTGTGGAATACGTATTTGGCTACAATGGCTTAGGCAAAACAACGGTGGATGCGCTCGAAATGTCGGATTTTCCGGTAGTGATGGGCTCCATAATTTTTATCGCATTTATTTTTGTGGTGATCAATATTTTGGTAGATGTTGCTTATGTTTGGATTGACCCAAGGGTAAAGCTCTCTTAGTTCGCAGAGCATGGTTGATGGTTCATAGCAATAAATTTAAATGGATAACGAAATAGATAACAGTTCACACAAGCCCAATTGGGTATTTTTTATAGGATTTATGGGTTGCGGCAAAACTACCTGGAGCCGCAAGCTTGCTAATCATTTGGGTTATGAGTTTGTGGACCTTGATCACCTGCTGGAGGAACAATTAGGCATGACCATTGCCGAATATTTCTCCAGCTTTGGCGAAGAATCCTTCCGCAAGCTGGAATCCGACATCCTGAAACAAACAAAATTTGCTGAAAACGCTATCATCTCCACCGGCGGCGGGCTGCCCTGCTTTTTTGACCATATGGAGTGGATGAATGCCAATGGCAAAACCGTCTACATTAAATTATCACCCAAAACACTGGTCGACCGTCTCGAAAAAGGCAAAGCAAAACGCCCTTTACTGCGCGATAAACATGGCGACGAATTGCTCCAATTCATTACTGACAAATTAGCCGAACGCGAAGGGTTTTATCTACAAGCCAGCCATATTGCCGATGGCATAAGCCTGAGCGTGGAGGGCCTGGAGGCACTTATCCAAAGCAAATGATTACATCGGGGTATAGTTTATACCCCCTCTATTTTAAAATAACTTAGCTGAAACTATCTGTATTAAATGTTGTTGAGCTTTTATGGACCATAATGTATATTTACTAGCCACCGATCCTAAAAATTCCTGCCGGGACGTGATACATTCAAGGGATACCGCTTTAAAAATCAGGGTATTTTGCCTTGACAATGAAAAATTCACCGTAAACGAGAACGAGATACAGCTATTTGGCTACGCCGACCATAAACTATACGCTTTTGAAACCATTAACATTGTAGCCGAAGATGCGCTTGATGTTGTAGGAGCCATCCAATGGTATGCCGACTACATTGGCGTCCCTGAAATGGAAATATTACCTGATGATCCCAGACATGGGCAGGATATTGCGATGTAACACTCTAATTGAAATAAGTTTCTACAATTGTCCATTGCACTTAAATAAGTTATGTGCAGGCTGTCACCCTGAGCGTAGTCGAAGGGTGAGCGCAGAGGCCCGCAGCATCCCCCCGCTGTCCGAAGTTTCCAACTTCGGACGACTAAGCCTGTAGTCTGCGACTACACAACTACAACTCCCCCTGCAAAGCCTCTATCGCGTTAGCTAAATAAGCAAAAGGCGCATTCCAGTTAATGGCGATTTCATTTACCGCATAGGCACGATCGTCATCAATATAAGCCTCATCCGGCACAATGGATGGCACCTGTATATGGTCTTGCATACCCGGGTTTGGTCCGCCAACTAACAGGCCGGGCACCGGCTCAACCACACCATCTGATTTAGATGGCCTATGATGCGGATGCATAGGTGTTTTGCTGCCGTAACCGGTGATGTATGAATAACCGGTACCGTTTCTGCCTAAAATATAATCCAGGTTGCTCAAAGCATATCGTAAATATTTTTTATTACCCGAAAGCTTGTACGCCTGTATCAAAGCAATGCCCTCATTTGCCGCTATGGCGTTACTGCCCCAGTTAAAATTCCGCGGCGACTTATCCATCACTGTTTCATAAGCATTGTCATCAGTCCCGTTGATGAGGCCATCCGCAAATGCTAATAGCTTTTGTTGTAATTCGGGCAATTGTTTAGGTGCTTTATCACCCAATAAACTCCCGTTTTTTATCAGCGTATAATAACCCAGAAGCCGCACATTGCTCCAGGTAGGTACGGGCATGTAATCATCGGGGATAAGGTCAACCGCTTTTAAATATTCTGGCTGTTTGGTGGTAACAAACAGTTCCGATGCTGCCCAGATGAATTCATCCCCAAAACTATCATCGCCATAAGCACCTGTGGTAACTTTAGGCGTAAATTTTTCATTCATTTTATCTTGGTCATAAGCCACGTCAGGATTTTTAATCGCCCAGTACCAAGCCTTTGTGGCTTTGCCTAAACAGGAATCTGCCAAGCCCGGCAATTCCTTAGGATATTTACTAAAAGCACGACTCGCCTGCGCCATCACCGCGGCAAAATCAAGCGTGGCGGCAGTGCCTTTTTGCACTACATAGCGTGTTGCGTTAGCGCTATCGGGCATTTCAAATTTATCAAAGGCGGCATTGGTCAGCTTATGATAAACGCCGCCATCAACATCTTGCATGCACATCATCCAGCGCAGGTTCCACAATACTTCGTTTAAAATATCGGGCACACCGTTGCCGCTTTCCGGTATATTAAGCTTAACCGTTTTCATGTACGCCGGAAAATCCTCATATAATGAAAGCAGGGTAGAGGTACTGATGCCGCTGTTAACGATGTATTTATTATAATCCCCTGCATCATACCACCCCCTCGGCGCCGAGATCACCGTTCCCGCCGGGCGCAATGCCGTAGCGGCAGAAGAATGCACCAGCACCGCCGTATCCGGATGGCCCTCAGCCCGATGCCATTTACCCGCATATTTTTCCAATAGCGGTGTTGATGCCCGCATAAAATAATAAGCCTTGATGGAAGCATCTCCAACATTGCGATAAACATCTGTTTTTATCTCGAAGGGATAGGATGATCCAATACCCGGCACAACAACTCTATATTTTCCGGGTTGATGATAAAAACTAAAATCAGCTATATAAGTATCATTACCGGCGAAATCAGGGTTGACGGATTTCAGCAACTTCCCGGTGAATACTACTTGATGATTGGGTGTTTGTAAGTAAAAGTCGCTTTTTTTATTAGTCAGTACAATGGCCGTTTTCGGCCCCTCAGGATAAAACCCAATCTGGTTTAACCGAGTTATAGTTGTGCAGTTAAAAGATTGCTGTTGTGCAAAGCTTTGTTGCATAAACAGCAGGATTATAAATGTAAAGAGAAATTTCATACGTAGATGAGGTAACTGATCTTGAATATAAATATCGTTAAGAATCAATCAATTGCATAATACTTAATCCGCAAATTATCGGTAAAATTTAGCAGGATAATTATCTTCAAATTTTGCCGCTATCTTTTACTGCAAAACTTTTCAAGGTTCTCCTTAGCGGGCTCGCAGCCCATTTTGTTTGCGGTCTGCCAGTCGGCACAGGCGCCCGCATCATCTCCTACTTTATTTTTTGCCTCGCCACGGGCGTTATAAGCTAAAACAAGAGCCGGGTTTATACTTATTGCAATATCAAGATCGGCGATGGCTGCTTTAAAAGCTCCATTGAGCATTTCAGCCTTGGCCCTTAAAACATATGAATCCGCCCCATATGCTTTGAAAAAGAAATTATTATTCCGGTTATGGTACTGACTGTCAATTGCAACAGTAAAATCTTTAATCGATGCATCATAATCACCTATTGCCAATTCGGCTAATGCCCGATTTTGATGAGTCGGCCCCGCCGGGTATAAAGAAATCGATTTTGAAAATGCTGCTATTGCATGTTTGAAATCTTTTTCATCCTCTCTTATAAGCCCTATTGTGTTGTAATAAGTCCAGGTGTATTTGCCATTAAATGATATAGCTATCTTATAATCGTTAACAGCACCCTCATAATCTTTCAACTCCCATTTTGCGCTTCCCCTGTTGGCATAAGCGATTATATTTCTGGGGTCAAGTGCAATTAATGCGTTGTAGTCATCAATGCAACTTGTATAATTTTTATTGTTCCAATCTAATCGCGCACGGCTTAAATATAATTGTGCAGGATCAATATCCTTAGCTTTTGCATAATCACTGATAGTTAACGCGGCGGTCGAATCAACACGTGCCCGTTCCATATAAGCCCGCACATTATCCGGATTAAAACCAATTATCGTGGTATAATCACCCGCTGCACCTTTATAATCATGCCTGATCTCTCTGATCAATGCCCGTTGATAATAACCTTGCAGATCGTCTGGCTTTAAATTAATCACCTCGGTAAAATCTGCTTCAGCGCCTTCGTAATCACCCGTGTTTTTCTTAGCGATAGCTCTTAAATAATAAGCATCACTATATTTGGGGTTTATGGCGATGGCTTTACTAAAACATACTACAGCTTGTTGATATTGGGCACTGTCAATCAGTTGCTTACCGGTGCTTAAAAATTGACGTGGTGTTTGCGCGATAGTAAACATCGGCAGAAGCAAAAAAATAAATATGATCTTTTTCATATCCCCACCTGTTTTCAATTATTTACCCCACCAACTCCATCATCTTCAAAATACTATCAATATATTCCCGGTTATTAGCCAAACGGGGTACTTTATTTTGACCGCCGAGCTTACCTTTTTCTTTAAGCCAGTTAAAGAAAGTCCCATCTGGCGCCCTGCGCACCAGCGGACGACGCAGCGCCATATCTTTAAACCGCTTGGCATCATAATCAGAGTTTATGCGGCGCAGGGTTTCGTCCAGCAGATCAACAAAGCGATCAAATTCTGCCGGTTTTTGCTCAAATTCTATAATCCATTCGTGCGCGCCGCTCTCATCGCCATTAAAATAAACCGGCGCGGCGGTATAATCACGAATAATAGCGCCTGTCTGACTGCATGCCTCGGCCAAAGCACGTTCGGCATTATCAATAATCAACTCCTCGCCAAAGGCATTAATAAAATGCTTGGTACGCCCGGTGATTTGTATGCGGAATGGTGAAAGTGAGGTAAATCGTATCGTATCACCAATCATATAGCGCCACAAACCCGCGTTGGTACTAATGATAAGCGCATAGTTTTTATCTAAAGCTACCTCATCAAGCGTAAGGGTTTTGGGGTTATCCTCGCCAATGTTTTCCAGAGGTAAAAACTCGTAGAAGATACCATAATCGAGCATCAACAACATATCACCCGAATCAAAGCTATCCTGTATGCCAAAGAAGCCCTCGGAGGCATTATAAGTCTCCAGGTAATACATGTCGTCGTTGGGTATCAGCTTTTTAAACTGATCACGGTACGGGGTG
This sequence comes from Bacteroidota bacterium, assembly GCA_013287375.1. Classification (GTDB taxonomy): domain Bacteria; phylum Bacteroidota; class Bacteroidia; order Sphingobacteriales; family Sphingobacteriaceae; genus Mucilaginibacter. Next base: position 16,456 of record JABDDX010000017.1, read on the forward strand.
AAGTTAACAGCGCCATGAAAATACAGTTCCAAATTGGGCCATACTTCCAGCAAATTCTTTTTCCCGGTGATCTCCAATATGCGTTTAAACAGCAAAAGGTTCCAGGTTGGCACACCGCTGATGCTGGTTACATTCACATCCTTGGTGGCATAGGCCATTTTCTCTATTTTCTCTTCAAAGTTTTCTATCAGGGCTATGTCGAGGTGTGGCGTACGATAAAACTCTGCCCACAAAGGCAGGTTCTTCATAATCACTGCCGATAAATCACCAAACGAAGCTTCAGGATGCAATTGGTTAACCTGGTTACTGCCACCCAGGGTCAAACTTTTACCGGTAAATATGCGGGCATTGGGCCTGTCGTTAAAATACAGCGTCAGCATATCCTTGCCGCCTTTAAAATGGCATTCCTCTAATGATTCCTCACTTACCGGGATGAATTTGCTTCGGTCGCTGGTAGTTCCCGATGATTTGGCAAACCAGCGTATACCCGAGTGCCAAAGTACATTCTGCTCGCCTTTAAGCATACGCTCAATGTATGGTTTAAGCGTATCATAATTTTGGATAGGCACGCGCTCTTTAAACTGTGAAAGCCTGCCAATACTTTTATATTGATATAGCTTGCCCCATTCGGTTTGCTCCGCGCCTGAAATCAATTGTTCAAACCATTCCTCCTGCACCTCGTTAGGGTATTTCATAAAAAGCTCTATCTGGTGGATACGCTTTTTCATGAACCAGGTAAAAACGGAGTTGAAAATTGTCATAGGTTTTTATTGGGCGAAAGTTTTTCTTTTCAGCACGAAGTTGGCGCCCAGATAAACTTTACGCACCATTTCATTGGCGGCGAGCACCTCTGGTTCACCCGATTCCAATATCTTTCCTTCAAACAGTAAATATGCCCTGTCAGTAATCGACAAAGTTTCCTGTACGTTGTGGTCGGTAATTAAAATGCCAATGTTACGGTGTTTTAGCTTGGCAACCATGGCCTGTATCTCTTCCACCGCAATTGGGTCAACACCCGCGAAAGGTTCATCAAGCAAGATAAAATTAGGCTCGGCGGCAAGGGCACGGGCAATCTCGGTACGGCGGCGTTCACCACCCGATAGCAAATCGCCACGGTTTTTCCGCACCTTATGTAAACTGAACTCGTCTATCAACTCCTCCAATTTTTCTCTCTGGCGTTCACGGGTCATATCGCCCATTTCTAACACCGCCTTTATGTTATCCTCAACAGTCAGCTTCCTGAATACGGATGCTTCTTGCGCCAAATAACCAATGCCTTTTTTTGCACGGCGATACATCGGGTCGGTGGTAATATCCTGGTCATCCAAAAATATCTTGCCCTCGTTAGGTTTTATCAAACCCACAATCATGTAAAACGATGTTGTTTTACCCGCGCCATTTGGCCCTAATAATCCAACAATTTCACCCTGCGACACATTGAAGGACACATCATTTACAACCGTACGCTGCTTATATTTTTTAAGTAGATTATCTGCTCTTAGGTTCATATTTATGATTTCACAGATTAAAGCCGTTGATTACACCGATTATTACTAATCGCTAACCTCCAATCTCTAATCACTAACTCGTATTCCTTTTACATTTAATTGTATAGAACGCTTATCGCGCCAAATATTTTCCTCTATAGTGTAACAAATATCAAAAGGTTTGTCTTTTTTTATTTTATCCAGATACTCGCCATGGCTAAAAGCAATACAATCAAACAGTTGCGATCCATCTTGCACAACCGTCATTTTCAAATGCTTTTCGCCCACCAGTGTCGGATAACCGCTAACATACACATTTTTGCTCATGAAAACCGGCGACATATTCTCCGGCCCAAACGGCGCAAACTGGTTCAGCACCCGGAAAAACTTGGCTTGTATCTGCTTTAGCCCGATCTCGGCATCAATGGCTATTTGTTGTACCAATTGCTCTTCGGTAATGCTGGCGCTCACCACTTCCTCAAACTTATCAATAAAAGCGGCTACGTTTTCGGGGGGCATGGTTAATCCGGCCGCGTATTTATGCCCACCAAATTGGGTAAGCAGCTCACTGCAACCACATAAAGCCTCGTACAAATCATAACCCAACACCGACCGCGCCGAGCCTGCCACATGCCCATTCGACCGGGTAAGTACTACCGTAGGGCGGTAATATTTTTCTGTTAAACGCGATGCTACTATTCCGATCACTCCTTTATGCCAGTTCTCATTAAACACCACGGTTGATTTTCTGCCGATAAGTACGGCATCGCTATCTATCATAGCTAATGCCTCATCGGTAATAGAAAGATCATGCCCCTTACGTTCAGTATTTTTAATATTGATGAGGTCGCTTTTTTCCTTGGCATGTTCCTCGTTACAGGCGCTCAGCAACTCAACCGAATGTTTGGCATCATCAATTCTGCCTGCCGCATTAATGCGTGGGCCCAGTAAAAATACAATATCCGATATGGTGTAATTAGTTGTTCTGCCTGCAACCTCCATCAACGTTTTTACCCCAATACAGGGGTTATTATTTATTTTATGCAAGCCATAATATGCCAGCACCCGGTTTTCACCTGTTATATGCACAATATCGCAGGCTATGCTTATCGCCACCAGATCAAAATATTGGGTAACCTCTTCAAAAGGGATATTATTCTTCTCGGCGAATGCCTGTATCAGTTTAAATCCAATACCGCAGCCCGATAATTCTTTATAAGGATATTCACAATCCAAACGTTTTGGATCAAGCACTGCAACAGCGTCCGGTATTTCATCTCCTGGTGTATGGTGATCACAAATAATAAAATCGATGCCTTTTTCATTGGCATAAGCAATCTTATCAACCGATTTAATACCGCAATCCAGCGCGATGATCAGCGTATAGCCATGTTCAGCCGCGTAATCAATTCCCTGGGTGGATATGCCATATCCTTCCTTGTACCTATCGGGGATATAATATTCTAAATAGCGATGATATTTCTTAAAAAAGCCATACACAACAGCAACCGAAGTAGTACCATCTACATCGTAATCGCCATAGATCATCACCTTTTCATTCGCTTTTAATGCTTCTTCTATACGGTCGATGGCTTTCTCCATATCCTTCATCAGGAACGGATCATGCAAGTGCCTGTGGTCGGGTCTGAAGAAATAGCGGGCATCATCAAAATTGTCTATCCCCCGCTGTACCAGCAGTTTACTTAAAACCGGATCGATAGTTAATGCGGCGGCCAACTGGTTTATGGTTTCCTCATCTGCATTCTCCTTTATCGACCACCGTTTTTGCATATCTTTGTTGCTTAGACCAGTAAATATAACGGATTTTTGGATGTTTTTGAATGTGCAAATATGTAAATGTGCGAATATTACACATCAAATAACATCTGCATATTTGCACATCCGCATATCTGCACATTATAACATATATTATGCAAATTTTCTCATTAGGCGAGGGCTCATATTCAGTTGATGCATCAAAAAAATTTATTCCCTTTGATCCTCAAACGGATAACCCTAAGGACCGCCCTGCCTCTTTGTTCATCCATGTAAATCCTTTTTTAGTTAAAACCGATACCGACCTGCTATTGCTGGATACGGGCTTAGGTTTTAAAGATACCCGCGACGAGCTTTTTTTACACCAGCATATCCGCAATGCAGGCTTTGATCCAGAAGATGTGACACAGGTATTAATGTCTCATCTTCACTACGATCACTCGGGCGGATTGGTAGTGGAGCGCGGCGGTAAACTGGAACCAAGTTTTCCAAATGCAAAGCACGTAATTCAAAAAAACGAATGGGAAACAGCCATTAACGGTAAAACATCATCTTACCACAAAGAGATCTTCGAGGCTTTGGATGGTAATATTGATATTAAATTTGTGGATGGTTCCGGCGAATTGCAAGCCGGCATCAGGTATGAGCATTCAGGTGGGCATTGTCCTTTTCACCAGGTTTTTTGGATTGAAGAAAACGGACAAAAATGTTTTTTTGGTGGCGATGAATTACCGGAACCCGAACAACTAATCAGAAAGTTTATTGCCAAATATGATTACGACGGCCGCAAAGCAATGCAGTTACGTGAAGATTATGGTAAAATTGCTGCTGCTGAAGGCTGGACTTGCCTATTCTATCATGCTAAATCAATAACCGAGGGGAAGGTTACTTATACCGATGAGCATTTTACAGTAGCGCAGGCTTAAACGGCTTTATCAGCCTCAAACATTTCTTTTATCTTTTCAACGCTCAATGGTTTCGAGATAAAGCTATGCACAAGCGGGTATGACCTTGCCTTGTTAATATCATTACTAAATACCGATGAAGAAATAATAAATATTTTGCTCTTACCCAACGGGTCAATGTTAAGGCGCTTATACTCATCTAAAAACTCCCAGCCATTCATAATCGGCATGTTAATGTCCAATAGAATATAATCTGGTAATTTGCTCGGATCTTTACGCTGTATCTCAACCAACTGGTCTATAGCGAATTTCCCATTAAGGCAAGCCATAATTTCAGTGGTTAGCAAAGCTTTTTTTATCAGTTTAATGGATATGAAATTGTTTATCTCATCATCATCAACCAACAAAATACTTACGGCCTGATTATTAGTGTTCATGAGTTTTTATATTCGTATTCCTTATACGGATCGGCAAAATAAAAAGTTATATTCCTATAAGTTGTAATTATAGATTATTGTTTTTTAATTGGCAAAATAAATTTAACTATAAATATTCATATAGCGATTAACGCTACAGTTAAAATTCATAGTCGCGTTCAACCTTGCAAATTCTTACCTTATAATGGGCATACCATACGTCTCTGCCTTGCTTCTGGGCAACTAAATGGCGGGTATTTGCCTTCCAGTTTTTTATGGACTCTAATGACTCCCAATAAGATACGGTTATTCCCAATTCGTTCCGCGCGGATTCAACCCCTAAAAAACCTTCCTGCTCAGCCACAAGCTTTTCCATTTCAATGTCCATGTCACCATAACCATTATCGCCCTCTGTTCTGAGCGAAGTAAAAATCACAGCGTAATATGGCGCTGCAGGTGTTTGAGCTATCATATTCTTTTATTAATGTGCGGATATGTAAAATGGAAGATATGCAAATGATCTTTTAAATTAAATCATCTGCATATTCACGCATTTGCATATCAATTTCACGTTCCGTATTCCGGCGTAGTTATCTCACTTTCTTCAAACTCATAATCGCTTAATGGCGGGCATGAGCAAATTAAAGTCCTGTCGCCGTAAGTATCATTCACACGACCAACTGATGGCCAGAATTTATACTCCACCACATAAGGCAACGGGAAGGCCGCTTTTTGGCGGGTGTATGGATGCTCCCATTCGTTAGCTGTTATTACAGCTGCAGTGTGAGGGGAATTCTTCAACGGGTTATTTACTTTGTCTGATAAGCCTTTCTCCACGTCGTCAATTTCATGACGAATGGCGATCATCGCATCACAAAAACGGTCAAGCTCATGTTTAGGTTCTGATTCTGTAGGCTCAACCATAACCGTACCCGCAACCGGGAACGAAACAGTTGGCGCGTGGAAACCATAATCCATTAAACGTTTGGCAATATCCGTAACCTCAATGCCGAAGTTTTTAAACGCGCGGCAATCTAATATCATCTCATGCGCGCAACGTCCATGTGCGCCGGTATACAATACCGGGTAATGGTGATGCAAGCGTGCTTTAATATAGTTGGCATTCAATATAGCGTAACGGGTTGCATTGGTTAAACCATCAGCGCCCATCATCGCGATATAAGCGTGTGATATAATTAATATTGATGCCGAACCCCAAGGTGCAGATGACACCGCGTGAATAGATTTGCCTTTATCAATATCAACAACAGCATGCCCCGGTAAAAACGGAACCAGATGCTTAGCCACACCGATTGGCCCCATACCCGGACCGCCACCACCGTGAGGTATGCAGAAGGTTTTATGCAGGTTCAAATGACAAACGTCAGCGCCAATATTAGCCGGACTAGTCAAGCCAACCTGCGCGTTCATGTTAGCGCCATCCATATAAACCTGTCCGCCATTTTGGTGGATGATCTCGCATATTTCAATAATGGATTCCTCAAACACACCATGTGTTGATGGGTAAGTAACCATTAAGCACGATAATTCATTTTTGTATTGTTCGGCTTTCGCTTTCAGGTCGGCAACATCAATGTTTCCGTTGTCATCGCATTTAACCACTACAATTTTCATCCCAGCCATAGCGCCGGATGCCGGGTTAGTGCCATGTGCTGATGATGGTATCAAAGCGATATTACGGTGATGATCGCCTCTATCTTCATGATAAGCGCGGATCACCATTAAGCCAGCATACTCACCTTGCGCACCAGAGTTTGGCTGTAAGCTCATAGAAGCAAAGCCGGTGATTTCACTTAACCATTTGTTCAGCTCATTAAATAACTGCATGTAACCGCCGGTTTGGTCAGCAGGAGCAAATGGATGCATTTTGCTGAACTCGGCCCAGGTAACCGGAACCATTTCAGTAGTCGCATTCAGTTTCATGGTACATGAACCCAGCGCTATCATCGAATGACAAAGCGAAAGGTCCCTTGCTTCCAATGATTTGATATAACGCAGCATCTCATGCTCTGAATGATGCGAATTGAATAGTTTATGTGTTAAATAAGTTGATGTACGCTGTAATTCAGTAGGAACAACCGTTTTGATGTTATCTTTAAGTTCATCAATATTCACATCATTCAATGTTTTACCTTTTACCTTAGCAAAAAAGCGAACAATGGTTTTAACATCTTCAACCGATGTAGTTTCGTCAAGTGATATGGTAACTACCGAACCTTTGTAATGCAGGTTCATTTCGTTATTAACGGCCTCGCCATGTAATGGCCCGGCTAGCTCACCTAAATCAAATTTAACAGTATCGAAGAATGATTTATTAAGCTGTTCATAACCTAATTCTTTTAATGAATCGGCCAATAAAACTGTTAAACCATGTATTCTTTCAGCAATCAGTTTCAAGCCTTGCGGACCATGGTATACTGCATACATACCAGCCATAATAGCCAATAATGCCTGTGCGGTACAAATGTTTGATGTTGCTTTATCCCTGCGGATGTGCTGCTCGCGGGTTTGTAATGCCATACGCAAAGCGTAATCTCCCGCGCTGTCGATAGTAACACCTATGATACGACCAGGCAACGAACGCTTGTATTCTTCTTTAGTAGCGAAAAATGCCGCATGCGGACCGCCAAAACCCATTGGCACGCCGAAACGCTGCGTATTACCAACCACAATATCTGCGCCCCATTCACCCGGAGGGGTTAATAGTACCAGGCTCATTAAATCGGCAACTACGGTTAGTTTAATGCCTTTTTCGTGTGCTTTGATGGCGTATTCTTTGTAATCGTAAACCTCACCTTCGCCGGCAGGGTATTGTACTATAGCGCCAAACATATTTTCGGTTAACTCAACCGTGTTGTGATCGCCTATTTGCAGTTCGATGCCATAAGGCTCCGAACGTGTTTTTAAAATATCAATAGTTTGCGGGAACAACTCTTGCGATACGAAGAACACATTAGCCTGCTGGTTTTTACGCAAGCTGTATTGCATAAACATAGCTTCAGCAGCAGCAGTACCCTCGTCTAATAACGAAGCGTTGGCAATTTCCATCCCGGTTAAATCCGCAACCATCGTCTGGAAGTTCAACAAAGCCTGTAAACGGCCCTGCGCAATTTCTGCCTGGTATGGCGTGTATTGCGTATACCATCCCGGGTTTTCCATTATGTTACGTTGTATTACGCCCGGTACGATCACATCGTAATAACCCTGACCAATAAATGATTTGAAAACTTTGTTTTTTGACGCGGTTTGTTTCAGCGTGTTCAGGTAATCGAACTCGCTTTTTGCCGCCGGTAAATTCAACGGATTTTTTAACCTGATTCCCGCGGGAACGGTTTGATCTATCAATTCATCAAGCGAACTAACGCCGACGGTTTTTAGCATTTTAGCGGTGTCAGCCTCATTGGGGGCTATGTGGCGCGACTGGAATTTCTCCTGGTAATCGATATTCAGCTTCATGTGGAAATAGCGGGCAATTAAAATTGATGCAAAGGTACAATTTTCCACATGAGTAACAATTAGCTAACCATATATTGACAATGGATTTACAACCTGCTGCCGCCAATTAAAAATTTATAAATCAGCAATTAAGTTGTATTTTTCCATCCCCTAATACTTTATGCTGAAAAAACCTTTTCTCTTATTATTATTTCTTTGTTTTGGCGTGAAAGCCTTTTCAGCGGTATTTGTGGTTACGAGCAACGCTGATTCGGGCCCAGGCACGTTAAGGGATGCTTTGACGCAGGCGGCGGCGAATGGGACTGCAGAAAAAGATTATATTAATTTTAATATTGCAGATACGAGTCAGGTTGGCAGGACCATTACGCTGGAAAGTGAGTTGCCTTTTGTAACTGCAAACATGGTAATTGATGGCTCTACGCAGCCCGGCAGCATTCTCGATCCCGCAGGGAGCAAAATAATCATAACCCCAGACAGATCCAGCTACACAGCCGAACGCGAATGGACGGCTGCATTTATGTTGCAAAATGCTGATAACGTAGAAATCTATGGTTTTGATATCAATGATTTTGCCGGCCTGAAAAATATATACGAGGATGCTTTCGTACAAAACTGTGCTATATATGCAGCAAATTCAGCACATCTTACTATTGGCGCTCCCGGCAAGGGTAATTATATGTACAGTGATGATTTTATAATAAATGAGAACAGTCAAAATGCAATAGCTGCTGATTCTATTGTAAATATTAAAATACAATCAAATTATTTTGACTATAGTTCTGTAGGACCAAATGATCAAAGTATTTTTAAGGGCAGTTACATTTTGGACCATGATATATTATTTGGCGGAGATACCCCTGCTGAAGGAAACCATGTAAATGGTGAATTACAACTTTCCGGCAAAAATATTTGGATGGAGAATAATTCATTAGCCTTAGATCAATATGGCTCACCATTACCGGATAATAAATTTATTACTGGAATAATAATGGGTGGTACAAATATATTTTTCTATAACAATACGGCTAATATATTCCAGCTCCAAATAGACGGAGCCAATAATTTTGAGGTATATAATAATAAAGATTTTAATACCAGTGCGGGTGCGGGCTCAGTAGGAGGGCTTACATTGTATCAATCTAACAATGGAATCATTGGTTCAGACGATATTACAAAACAGAATGTATTATATTGTGTAAATTCTAATTTAGGTATTGGCAACCAAGATTGTAATAATATACAAATATTAAAAAACAGCATTACATGTAGTGAAAAGGCTTACAATTTGCTCATTGAATACAATTTCCCTAACATCCATATTCCTGCAATTAAAGTATTGGTAAACAGCGATACTGAGTTTTCAGGCAAAGCCTCTCCGAATTCGAAAATATATGTTTATGAGGATAATACTGATTGTGAGATATGCAACCCGGTAGTTTATATCACAACACTCACAGCGGCCGCAGATAGCACGTGGAAACTAATTGGCAACTTTGCCGGGAAGAAAATGTTGGCAAATGCCTTGCTTAACCAAAACTCATCTGAATACACTGCTCCTGAAATACCCGTTGATTACCGTAATTCTATCATCAGGCAACCATCATGTGGATTAAAAAATGGAGTAATGACGATTAGCTACCCATTAAAAACTTTAAAAGTTAAATGGTATGACAGTAATACTAATCAGGAAATAGGCGAAGGAGATACTATAAAAAATCTTGGTCCCGGCAACTATTACGCAAAAGCATATAATGGAAATTGCGCAAGTGCACCTATGGGATTTCAACTATACGATGTCGAGCCGCAAATAATCTCTACATACGTTTCTATACTAAACCCCTCATGTGGTAAAGGAGGATCAATAACCGGATTGATACCCACAACTGATTCACAAGATCTCGCTACGTATAAATGGACTGATTCAAATAATAATGTTGTAGGCAATCAAGCAGAAATCTCTAATCTTAGTGCCGGTACCTATACGTTAACAATGACGGATACCGTAACGAAATGTTCTACTACATACGGCCCCGTAACTCTAAAAAACACCACCGGCTCCGACATCGATCAAAGCCACGTCAAAGTACAATCCACCAACTGCGGGCAGACAACAGGTTCGATAACCAATATCCCCGCAACCGGCACCGGTACTTTAAAATATAGTTGGATAAACAGCGCGCAGCAAACGGTTAGCACTGATAGTATATTAGTAAACCAACCTGCTGGGACTTATAAATTACAAGTAACTGATGATACCCAATGCGGACCGGTTTCCAGCTCAACCATTAATATTCCTGAAACTAACGGTATCACGATGGATGAATCAAAAGCCATTACATCCCCCGCAAGCTGCGGAAATAATAATGGCTCGGTTACAGGCATAAGTATCACCGGCGCTACCCAATACCAATGGCTTGATGCCAATAATAACACAGTTGGCACAACTGCTGACCTGCAAAACGTACCTTCAGGAAATTACACGCTTACGGCATCAAATGGTTTTGGATGTAGTAAAACCAGCAAAACTTATTTTATAGCACAGCCACCCGGAACCATATATCCCAATTATGCTGTTTCGATGGCGGAATCGTGTTATGGCTTAAATAATGGTTCATTAACCGTTACTACAGATGCGCTTGCTAAAACATTACGTTGGGTAAACAGCCAAAACCAACCAATTGGAAACACGCAGCAAATTAACGGCCTTGCCCCTGATGTTTATACGCTTTATCTCACAGACGCCAATGGTTGTGAAATCGCTTATGGTTCTTATAGTGTACTCGGTGCTGCTCAAACACAAATAGTAGCCGGATCTGAACAGATCACACCCGATCAATGTTCAACCCAAACGGGCAGTATCAGCAATATACAGGTTACGGGTGGCATCCCGCCGTATACTTACTCGTGGACAAACCAAAACAATGTGGTATTTTCCTCATCGGCATCTATTAGCGGGCTCAGCGCAGGCACATACCAGTTTGGTGTAAATGATTCGCGGGGATGCGGCCTGGTAACTGCCACCTACGTAGTGCCAAATCAGGATAATACAATTTCCCCGCCTTTGGTAAATGATGTGGGATTATGCACTCCCGGCACTGCATTATTACGGGTGCAAAACATAGTTGCTGGATATAGTTATCGTTTGTACGATTCAGGCACGGGTACCACACCTATTGATGAGCAAACAAGCGGTGTATTTAAGATCACCGTAAATGCAAATACAAGCTATTTTGTAACACAGTTTATCGGTTCATGCGAAAGCTCTCGTACCAAGGTAAACGTAACGGTAGGATTATCCGGCGTAAACATCGCCAACACTTTTACGCCCAACGGCGATGGGATCAATGATTACTGGCAAATAGCGGGGATCGATAATTACCCGGCAGCATTGGTACAGATATTTAACCGCTACGGGCAAAAACTATTTGAATCCAAGGGCTACAGCATACCATTTGATGGTACCTACAAAGGACAAAAACTAGCATCCGGAGTTTACTATTACATCATCAACCTGAATACAAAATGCAACCTGCTGAGCGGTAGTTTAACTATTTTGCGGTAGCGCAAGCTCTCAAATACATTTGTATGGTATTCTCCAATCCGTAGTACAAAGCATCACTTATTAAAGCGTGGCCAATGCTAACCTCCTGTAAACCGGGTATATTTTCAACAAAGTAGTTAAGGTTATGCAAATCAAGATCATGTCCGGCGTTAATACCGAGGCCGTATTGTAGGGCAACTTTCGCGGCTTCAACATAAGGCGCTATTGCTTTTTCTTTACCATTGTGATAGTGAGTAGCGTATGCCTCGGTATACAATTCAATACGATCAGTGCCGGTTGTGGCTGCCGCGGCAACCATTTCGGGCACCGGGTCAACAAAAATAGATACCCTTATGCCCGCCGACTTAAAGGTTGCTATAATGTATTTCAAATAGTCCTGGTTAGCAATGGTATCCCAGCCATGGTTCGAGGTGATCTGCCCTAAAACATCGGGCACTAGTGTAACCTGCTCGGGTTTGTTGGCTAATACAAGGTCAATAAATTTTTGTTCCTGACAATTACCTTCAATATTAAATTCAGTGGTCACAATTTTTTTCAGGTCGAAAACATCCTGGTAGCGGATGTGCCTTTCATCGGGGCGTGGGTGTATCGTGATGCCTTGTGCGCCAAAACGTTCGCAATCTTTAGCCACCTGTACCAAATTAGGGTTGTCGCCGCCACGCGCGTTACGCAGGGTCGCAATTTTATTTATATTGACGGATAATCGGGTCATAGCTTATGTATACTTTTGCCGGGGTAAATATCATTAATACTTTACTAACATCTAAAACAATTTTATGATTGATTTTATTTACAAATCGTTATGAAAAAACTATTATTCCTTTTATCACTCATATTATTAATAAGTTCTTATAGCCGCGTTAATGCGCAGGCCAACTATACCAAAATAGAAAACTACGAAGTATTCTACGGTTACGCCCGGCACTTCCCGCAGGAGTGGATGATATTGCGCAAGTTTGATAACTACGGCAAACACTACCTCCTCCTCGTAAACCCGCAAACGCTGGAAACCCGTATTGACGAAAGCAACTTTTACCAGATCAAACAAATGACTATCGCACAGGCAAGGGTATTTTTCGCTAACTCTCCCTACCAGGATGCATTGAAAAAAGCTGAAAAGGCATCTGCTATGATACAGGATGCCGGCATTGAAACCGGGATGCCCAAAGAAACAGGGATCAGCCTAACGGCAGATCTTTGCCCATCACACAAACCCCTTGATCGCAGGATATTCACCGACATTATTGCTGAGTTTAAAAAGGTGGAAACACCCGTGCCTATAGCCTTATCCATCACCGGTATCTGGATGCGCGACCACCAGGAAGATCTGGAATGGTTAAAACAGTTACAGACTAACCATGAAATTTATATTACATGGATAAATCACTCCTTTAATCATCGCGTAAGCTTAAAAGCACCATTGAAAGAAAACTTTTTATTAGAGCCCGGCACTGATATTAATTACGAAGTGCTGGAAACCGAAAAAGCCATGTTAAAAAATGGCCTGCTGCCTTCGGTGTTTTTCCGGTTCCCGGGATTGGTGTCGGATCAACAACTGGTATACCGGATTACCGACTTTGGCCTGATACCAATTGGTACAGATGCCTGGCTGGCTAAAGGGCAAGCCCCGCAAGCAGGCAGCATCGTGCTTATACACGGCAATGGCAACGAACCGGTAGGTGTTAATGATTTCATCACCTTGTTGAAACAAAAAGCACCGGAAGTAGCGAAAAAACAATGGTTGCTATATGACTTGCGTCAGAGTGTGGATGATGAGTTTGAAACGCCTGATACGATAGCCAATCCGAAGAAAAAATAAACGATTAGCACATTGCCAATATGAGTTGGATATGCCCCAAATGCGAACGTGAACTTAAGCATATTAACGCAACCCATTACTGTATTAAAGTAAGCGTTGACAGTTTGTTTGAGGGCCGCCCCGCTGAACTGGAGTTGGTTTTTGATAAAATATTAGCCGGGGTTGCCGATTGGGATGATGTGTTGATCAGTACGAGTAAAAACTGTATTGTATTTGTTCACAAGCGCACTTTTTTTGTGATAAGGCCGATGCAAAAACAGCTTGATCTTAAATTTTATTCTAAGGCGAAACCTGAATCTCCAATTATCATAAAAAGTACTTTTCATGCAGGGAAGTATGAAAACAGCATAAGGATTTCGCAGTTAACCGACCTGACTATGGAACTTTTTAGGATGATAAAGGATTCATATATTTTGTTGTGATTTAAAAAATGAGCATCGGCCCTGTGCGATTCCCGCCCCGGGGCGGGGAAGGGTGGGGTTATGATAAATTGCTTGACTTATAAACCATTCCCTGCCACTGCGTATGCAATCGCACTCCTCCCGTGGGAGGGAATTGAAGTACAAAGCATTAACTTTGCCTCTTGAATCCTGATTCTTAGCTCTTGATTCTATCTGTTAACGAATGTTAAATTTTTGCTAATGAACATTATAAGCCAGTCCTTTGTTTAACCAACAAAAAAGCGTTGTGATAAAAAACTTACTCCTTACTATTTCCCTTTTACTGTTTATTTCAACGGCGGCATTCGCGCAGCAACTAAACGGCGTGGTGTTGGATAAGCTGTCACGCAAACCTGTTGAGTTTGCGACTATCCGCACAGGTCAATTTGTGACATCCACCTCTATCGAGGGTAAATTCAGCTTATATAATATTCCTTTTGGTGATACCATTAGGGTAACGTGCGTAGGTTATGTGCCCAATACTTATACCGTTTATAATGTTCATGCCGATACCATTTATGTTGAACCTGTTTTGATACAATTACAGGATGTAAACGTTCGCACCCGTAACTATAAATCCGACTCGTTAAACCTCCGTAAGGAATTCGCAGGAACATTCAACTATCAAAAACCATCTGCCAAAGATCTCCTAAAAAACAACTTGCCAAGTGCTGCTTTTGTAGACCATGGCAGCGGTACAGATGGCGGTACTCCAATCGGCGGACTTAACCTATTAGCTATCGCAAGTCTTTTCGGCAGAAACAAAACACCTTCTGCCAAACTCCAAAAACAACTACAGGATGATGAGGAAGCCAACTACGTCGATCATAAATTCTCCAAATCTAAAGTGGAAGTAATCACCCATATGCAGGGCGATTCGCTCCAGGATTTTATGGATGACTACCGCCCAACCATCACCCGCCTAAAACAAATGACCGACTACGAACTGCTCATCTACATAAAAGATAGCTATACGGAATTCATTAAAACGTATAAGCCGGGAGAGCGTGAGGTGTTTAAGAAACCATAAAAAAGACTTTAGGTACCCAGAAAATTAAAAAAGCTGTCATGCTGAGGCACTCGAAGCATGTGGGCAAAGGCCTTTACGCTCATGCTTCGAGTGCCTCAGCATGACACCCCTCTCTTTTTATAATAGGTCATTAGAAAAAATTCAGCCGCATCTTCCGATCATTTACGGCGAACACCAACAATGTTAAACCTTGATATTATTAAGCCCGTTTACTCATAAATCGCTTCTGTAACCAAGCACGAACCGGCTCGTCATATAACTTAAGGCAGGCATAAGCTATAGCTACGGCGGTTATCAAAAGCCCCAAACCTACCAGCACGCCTTTAGCCATTGGTATTTTGTCTTGAACAACCCAGGCGGTATACCAGTAAATGAGCGGGTAATGTGTAATGTAGATAGGGTAAGAAATATCACCCATAAATTTGCAAAGCTTAATAGCGCTTTTGTTTTTTATAGTACTACCCGCGCCCATGGCAACAATTAAAGGGAAAAGGACAATGATGGTAATGGATTCGTACAAACCATTCATCCATAAATGTGATTCATCACCGACCCTCGGGAGGCAAAGTATCACAACTAAAAGTAAACTGCATACACCAAAAGCCCATTTAACGTTGATCAGCTTGCCTACGCGGCATAACAGCACCCCGGCGAAAAACGGATAAAGCAAACGGGTAAAACCTATATTTAGTTGTGTTTTATTGATTGACCAGCCGCCTATCACATCGCCCTGCGGACCCCAAACGGTGTAGTGTATCAACAAACAAGCCGATAGAAACACGAATATAGTAAGCACGGTATTAGAGAACCTACGGATAAACAGCGCGTACAATATGTTGGCGATATATTCAAAAAACAGCGACCATGCCGGGCCGTTCAGCGGGTGCATTTCCTGCCAACCACGGATATCCATGGATATTGGCAACGGGATCAATGTAAAACCGACCACCATTACCAGCAGCATTTGCCATACAGGCGTGCTATTGATTAGCGGGAACATAGCTCCACCCTGGAAATAGAACAATGCCGCGCCGATAATCGACCCCATTATAACCATGGGCTGCAGACGGATAAGGCGGCGTTTGTAAAAGTCCCATTGCGTCATTTTTCCCCAGCGGTCGTCATAAGCGTAGGCTACCACAAAACCCGACAACAGGAAAAAGAAATCAACTGCTAAATAACCATGATTAAGGAGCTGCTTAAAGCGGTTATCATTTGCATAGGCTTCAAGCACATGGAAAGAAACCACAACAATAGCAGCCACACCACGCAGGCCATCCAGAATTTCATAATGATTTTTTGACGGGAGAGTCGCAGTTTTAGTCATAATAGCTTTTGCCGTTTGGCTGGGTTTAATAATTGTATTATGCCAATGTCTGCTTATTTTTATAGATGTGCAAATTTGTTTGAAATTAATGTTTCAATATGAAGCAATAAGATGAAAGTAGGTGGTGAAAACACAATAGGTGTTCGAAAGATGAGGTAATTAAAATTGTACTTAAATAAGTTAGGTGTGTAGTGGGTGTCATCCTGAGCGTAGTCGAAGGGTGGGCCCAGAGGCCCGCCCGCATGCTTCGACTACGCTCAGCATGACACCCTTTTTGCTAGATGTTTACGTTCCTGCAGGGTGATTAAGTTAGAAGCATAAAACCCCTGCCGCAGATTTTCCGCTTATTGTTTCAAGTACCGAAGCGCAACAGTCCCCGACTCAAAAACCTCCGACTCAACCAATTTTAAGTGTAATTTTTCTTGCAGGTTGCCTTCAAACAGCCGCCTGCCTTCTCCTACAACTAGCGGGTGAACCACAATACGATATTCATCAATCAGGCCAAGCGCTGCAAGTTGCGAAGCAAGGTCTATACCGCCGACTAAAATATTTTTGCCTGGTTCTTGTTTCAATTTAATTACTTCGCCTTGAAGGTCTGTACGGACAATCCTCGTTTTTTCGTCTTCGGCGCTGGCTAATGATCGTGAGAAAACAACAATTTTTTCGACGCCGTTAAATGCATGGGCATATTCTATATCTACTTCTCTATCCCCTTCAGGATTTTTCGCCACATCCGGCCAATAGGGAACCATCAATTCATAAGTTTTACGCCCGTAGAGGAAGGTACCGGTACCCCGCACCAGCTGGATAAAATACGCCATCGTATCTTCATTGGGAAAAAATTTGGTATGATCGCAGCAGCCATCTAAGCTGATGTTGATCGCGAAGACTAACTTTCTCATTTTGATTGGTTTTAGTTATTGGTGACTAAAAATAATAAATTTTCTTCACCGCGCGTCATTGCGAGCGATAGCGTGGCAATCCGACACTGGTTTCAGTCTGTGACTGAAATCCTGGATGATGACAGTTTGTAACTGTCTAATACAATAAAGTTATATCCAGAAAGCCTTTTATGCCTGCATAGTCTTTTGCGCTGCTATAAACGTAATGTTCCGGCTCTTCCACTATGCCCTCAACAACCGGGTTATTCTGAAGGTAGTTCAACCGCTGGTCTATTTTGTCATTGGTATCTAAGCAAACCGGATGATTATCCTGCTGCCAAAACTGATAATTTTTGTTATTGCTGTTTCTTTCACCATTTGATCGAAACAACCAAAGCATCCAACGTTTACGGCTTTCCTGTATGTTTTCTTCGATTGTGGCTATTAACTTTTTGCTGGTAAATTTCTTTAAATCGCGAAGGATGTCCGATAAATTATAGTTTTCTTTAGCCGAAGCTATCAGGTGAATGCGGTTATTCATAATAACATAAGCATATATTATTAAGCCCTTGCTTTCCCTACAATATTTTAAAGATTCTATGATCAGATCTTTATAGTACGGTCGGGACAAAGCATCAACCCATTCCACTACAGCAAAAGTTATAAAATATATTTCCTGACTATCATGTATGCGGTATTTGGAAGGCATATCAGAATTGATATGGTTTAGTTAGGCGAAAATTACAAACCTTCTTGATTGTAGGCTTCAGTTATAAACTGAAGCCAGTGGAGGTGACTTATTAGAACTCAAGAAATGTATCCCTTTTATTTCTTTCCATAACTTCTTTAAGTTTTTCTATGATTTCTTCTTTGGGATAAAGGAGTTCATTTCTAAAATTCTCCACAAGAATAACCTCCTTAGGATTTCCTTGACTTGTGAAGGCAGAAACCTCTGTCAATTTCTTCATTTCAAATCTTTTTAACGTGCCATTGTAATTGTTAGACAACTTAGTGGTTAGTTCATGAATGTCTTCCCATATTCTAATATTTGAAATTTCATTCGATTCTTGCCAACCAGTACCTAAGTTAAATCTGTCTGTATCAATTATATATTTTGCGAGTAGCATTTCCTCGTCCTTCAATTTGCCGTTTACTAAATCTGCGTGAAATCGCAACATAATAGAACTTGTAATATTTAAAGGGCTTTCAGGAAGTTTCTTCTCGGTTATTTGTTGTATTTCTATCTCTGGAATTGAAGGTTGTTTTTCGTTTGATGTATGAGCTTGATTTGTATTATCCGGTTCAGTTGAGGGCAATCGATCAATTATCGAAATAAAATACTTTATTCTTTGATTTATTAAGACAGGGTTATTTGGAATGTTAAACGATTTTTTTAGTGACTCAATAAAAGCTAAGACCTTATTCTCATTGTTAATATAAAATCCTATTTCTCTTGGATCAAGTGCTCCATTTTGAAAGTCGTAGCTTCTAAGATTGAAATGGGGTGTAAATATCATTGTGTGATCACTTTCAATAATCCATGCTGCTCCCATTTCATTAAGGCACGCTACACTCTGATAATATTCTGATGATAACAAATACAATACATAGGGTTTTTCGTTTATTGTGCTCTTTAACCAATTAAATATGTTTTGGCCAATCGGAATCCCAAATGCATCATTACTAGTAAATACAATGTCATTACTGTTTATTCCAACGGCTATTAAAAGGTCTACAAGTGCATTACCATAATTTGCGTTTTTTGAGGCATGGGAGATAAAAAGCTTCATTTATTTATTATATAGTAAGGTTTAGGCTTATGCCTATTGATAAATATACATATGTTTTCAAGAACTTAAGGAATCTATGATACGGTTTTTAGACAATAGTTGATTCAGCTTACGGTAGATGTTTTACCGCATCACAAATAGCACACCTAATTTTATTCCACAACCTATATATCAAAACCCAATAAAACCCTCATTTTCCCATCAAAAACAACCCGAAAACACACAAAAGCCATCGTTATTTAACCGTTTTTCACCTAAAATCAACTATTTTTCGCTCAAAAATCAATCTAAAAACCGCCTTTTTACTACTTTTTCGGGCGTTTTTGAATCTAAAAGTGTACCAAATGTACCATCTGTTTCGCTTGTACCATGAAACAGTACGGCACAAAAAAAGGGTACAGTCCTAAAACCATGCCCTCTTGAATCTTGATTCTTACTTCTCGAGTCTAATACCTATAATACTCCGGTTTAAACGGACCTTCAACCGTAACGCCGATATAATCAGCTTGATTTTGATCTAATACTTCCAGCTCAACACCAATTTTGGCAAGGTGCAAGCGGGCTACTTTTTCGTCGAGGTGTTTAGGCAGGGTGTATACTTTGTTCTCATATTTGTCGCCATTGTTCCAAAGCTCTAGCTGGGCCAAAGTTTGGTTGGTAAAGGAGTTACTCATAACAAAGCTCGGGTGGCCAGTAGCGCAACCTAAGTTAACTAAACGACCTTCAGCCAAAACGATAACGTCGCTGCCATCGATGGTATATTTATCAACCTGTGGTTTAATTTCAATTTTGGTATTGCCATAAGCGCCGTTTAACCAGGCCATGTCAATCTCGTTATCAAAGTGACCGATGTTACAAACAATCGCTTTGTCTTTCAACGCGCGGAAATGTTTCTCGCGTACAATGTTCATGTTTCCGGTAGCGGTAACCACAATATCAGCCTCGCCTATAGCGGTATCTAATTTTTTAACCTCGAAACCTTCCATAGCTGCCTGTAAAGCGCAGATCGGATCAATTTCGGTAACAATAACACGTACACCCGCATTGCGTAATGAATCTGCCGAGCCTTTGCCCACATCACCATAATCGCAAACAACAGCCACTTTACCAGCCATCATCACGTCAGTAGCACGACGGATCGCGTCAACCAGTGATTCACGACAACCATATTTATTATCAAACTTCGATTTGGTAACCGAATCATTCACGTTAATAGCCGGCATTGGCAATGTGCCCGCTTTAACACGCTCGTATAAACGGTGTACACCGGTAGTAGTTTCTTCTGATAAACCTTTAATACCGCTGATCAATTCAGGGTAACGGTCTAACACCATATTGGTTAAATCGCCACCATCATCCAAAATCATGTTTAATGGCTTGCGGTCTTCACCAAAGAATAAAGTTTGCTCAATACACCAGTCAAATTCCTGCTCGTTTAAGCCTTTCCAGGCATAAACAGAAGTTCCGGCAGCAGCAATAGCCGCAGCGGCATGATCCTGAGTTGAAAATATATTACATGACGACCAGGTAACTTCTGCACCCAATTCAATCAAAGTTTCTATCAAAACAGCAGTTTGGATAGTCATATGCAGGCAACCTGCAATACGCGCGCCTTTTAATGCTTTTGATGGTCCGTACTCTTTACGTAACGCCATTAAACCCGGCATTTCTGCTTCGGCTAATTCAATTTCTTTGCGG